>JAGAPB010000119.1 GCA_017847995.1 Oscillospiraceae bacterium | reverse complement strand
ACATCATCCACTGCCCCATCGGCAAGGTATCCTTCGGCGCTGAAAAGCTGGGTGAAAACCTGGATACCCTGATGACCGCAGTTGCCAAGGCCAAGCCCGCAGCTGCCAAGGGTCAGTATGTAAAGTCCTGCGTGGTTGCCACCACCATGGGCCCTGGCATCAAGATCAATGCTGCCAAGTACCAGCAGGCTCCTGTAGCTGAAGCTCAGTAAGCTATTAAACGCAAGCAAGCCCCCAGCCTTTCGGTTGGGGGCTTTTTGTATGGATTTGACTTTTTGATGCTCCTTTGATATAGTGAAAACAGGAACAACAGACGTAGCCGATGGGAAAAGGGTTCGTCCCCGCCCATCAATGGCCGTGTTTGTTCCTAAAAGATGGTTTATCGTCTCGGATGTTGCGTCCATCTATTGGGGGCCTCCGTTTTGAAAGGACGATACGCCATCTTTTTATTACATACAAAAAAAGAACCGCTGCTGTTGCAGCGGTTCTTCCTTTTGCACAAAGTGTAACTTACTTGATTTCAACCTTGGCGCCGGCTTCTTCCAGCTTAGCCTTGATGGCTTCAGCGTCAGCCTTGGAGGCAGCTTCCTTGATGGTCTTGGGAGCGTTGTCAACAACTTCCTTAGCTTCCTTCAGACCCAGGCCGGTAGCTTCCTTAACAGCCTTGATAACGGCCATCTTGTTGGCACCGATGTCAGCCAGAACTACGTCGAATTCGGACTTTTCTTCTTCAGCAGCAGCAGCGGGAGCAGCACCGCCGGCAACCATAACGGGAGCAGCAGCGGAAACGCCGAACTCCTCTTCGATAGCCTTAACCAGTTCGGTCAGTTCCAGAACGGTCAGGGCCTTGATCTCTTCAATGAACTTTGCGATATCAGCCATGATAAAAATCCTCCTGTTAATAATTTGATTCCGCTTTTTAGCGGCAATAATGTTACCCCTTCGTGGGGCCGGGGTTTTGCCGCTTATTCAGCAGCAGGAGCTTCTTCAGCAGCGGGAGCTTCGCCGGACTTTTCAGCAATAGCGTTCAAAGCTACAGCCAGACCGCGAATGTTGCCCTGCAGTGCGGAGCACAGCATGGACAGAAGCTGTTCCTTGCCAGGCAGCTTGCCCAGTTCGTTAACCTTGGCAGCGTCGATAACACCACCGTCAACAAAACCAGCCTTTACAACAAACTTGCCCTTGGAAGCATCAGCAAACTTGGTCAGAATGCGGGCAGCAGCAACGGGGTCCTCCTTGGAAACGGCCAGGGCAGTAGTGCCTTCCAGTACGTTTTCCAGTTCGCCGTAACCAACCTCCTTGGCGGCAAAGCGCAGCAGGGTGTTCTTTACGACCGAGTACTCAACGCCGGCTTCGCGCAGTTCGCGACGCAGCTTGGTGTCGTCTTCTACGGTAATGCCCTTGTAGTCAACTACTACGCCAGCAACAGAGCTGGAGAGCTTTTCCTTCAGAGTTTCGACAACTTCCTTCTTTTGGTTCAGTACCATTACGCTCGGCAAATCATTTCACCTCCTATGAATTAGTGGGTGAGAATCAGAAAAGGCTCTTTCCGAAGCCTCGGAAAGAGCCACAAAAACGCGCAGTTGGTGCTCGTTCATGTCCTCTCCTCGGCAGGCCGGCTTGCGCCATTTAACCTGATCTCTCAGGGCCTGCTGTCTTTGGATATATGACAGCTTTAATATTATAACCTCTGGCGAGGGGCTTGTCAATAGGTTTTCTTTGAAAAAAGCTTGATTTTATGCGGTTTTTTCGGGTTTTTACCGGTTGTTTTCTTCGGTTTTGGGGGCGGGCTGCTGCAGCTTGGCACGCTTTTTGGCCTTGGCGGTGCGCACCACCTTCAGCACGACCAGAACCACCACCAGCAGGATGCCGCCGTAAACCAGCAGGAAGGGCAGTACCCCCACCAGCAGCACCACCAGTCCTTCGCCAAAGCTGCCGATGAACTTCAGCGAATCTTCAAAGGCGTCGCCGATGCGCTGACCAAAGGTGATGGGCTCGGCCTTCTGGGCGGTGTATTCCACCACTTCTTCCAGGTACATGTTCACAGTGGAGTAGTTGACCTGGCTGTCGTAGCGGTTGAGCTGGCCGGTCAGGCGTTCGATCTGATAGCGCACCTCGCTGAGGTGGCTTTCAATGGTCAGCATATCCTCCAGCTTCTCGGCCTTTTCCAGCAGGGCCAGCAGGCGTTCCTCTTCCACCCGCAGGGTGCGCAGGCGGCCGTCCACGTCGTAGTAGGCATCGGTGATGTCATTCACACTTTCGCTGCGGCTGGTCACATTGCAAAGGGAATCCAGAGCCTCGGTGGCCTGGTTCAGCTTTTCGGCAGGAACGCGTGCCACAAAATTGGCATTGCGGCGGTAGTAATCCCCCTGAAAGTTCAGGCTGCGGCCCGAAATATCGCTGTATTCGATGTAGCCGCCCAGTTCGGCCACCAGCTTGTTGATCTCTTCCACGGCTGTGTCAAACTCGCGGGTCTCCAGGTACAGCTCCACATTGCGGATGAGCTTGCGGGAGGTATTGGCCGGGGCGGCATTTCCGCCCACGCCCATGTCGTCAAAAGACTGGCTTTCCATCTCCACCGCTTCTTCGGTTTCCGCATAGTCGTACATCATGCCGGCTTCGGGGGCGGGCATGGGGGCCTCGGCCATGGGGACATCGCCGGAAGCTGCATACTTGTCGGCGCTGGCGGCAGTACTTGCGCCGCAGCCGGCCAGCAGGGTAACGGCCATCAGCAGGGCCAGGATCAAGGCAAGATTTTGTTTCATATCATATCCTCCTTTTTGATGAAAGGGTGATCGTTTTTTGTGCTTCTGTATCTTTATAGTAGCAGTTTCCGGTCCGTTTTCCTGCATAGGGATGGAAAAATTTTTTATTACGATTATTTTTCGAAAAAATCTTTGCATTTACTTCATTTCGGGGAAGTGATATACTGAAAAAACGGAGTAATTCTCCAGGCAAATACCGAAACGAGGTGCTTTATCATGCCATTTTACAAACACAACAACTATGTTTGGGAAGGGATCCCCAAGGTGGATTATAAACCCTGCGACCCCGGCCAACCCCAGACCTTTAGCGCCACCGACCGCCAAACTCTGGTAGGTCCCGGGAACGACACCGCTTTCCATCTGCGCTATTTTGAATGCGCCGTGGGAGGATATTCCTCTCTGGAAAAGCATCAGCATGTCCATGTGGTGGTTTGCATGCGTGGCCATGGCACTGTTGTGGTGGATAACGAAGTTTATCAGGTGGAGCCCTATGACCTGGTGGTGATCCCCCCATGGGCCAAGCATCAGCTTATTAACACCTCAGATACCGAACCCTTCGGCTTCTTCTGCACCGTAGATGGTGACCGCGACCGCTATCAGGCCTTGACCCACGAAGAAGTGGACGAAATGTGCAAAGACCCCGCTGTAAAGGCGGCCCTGCGCATCCACGAGCATTATTGGGGGTAAACCATGGCAAACCTTACCTATAAAGTCAGTTCGGTCAGCGAAAACGACACCCTGACACGGGTCAACGCCCGCGGTCTTGAATTCGTCATCGATGAGCCCGTTAACGCCGGGGGAACCAACCTTGGTCCCAACCCCGTGGAGTACCTGCTGGGGGCTTTGGCGGGGTGTATGAGCATTACCGCCCGGTTGGTGGCCAAGCAGATGGGCATCGCGGTCAACCATCTTTCCATCGATCTGGAGGGCGATTTGGACACCGCGAAATTTATGGGCCGTTCTGCCCAAGGCCGCAGCGGCTATTCTGAAATCCGCCTAACTGTCAACGCCGACCTGGAGGCCACACCCCAACAGAAGCTGGAATGGATGAAGGCGGTAAAAGCCCGCTGTCCGGTCAGCGACAACATTGGCAAAGCCACCCCGGTCCAAATTTTTTTGAAGTGATTTGGCGGGAACCCAAGGAATAAAAAGCGCCACCTCTTGCGAGGTGGCGCTTTTATTATCTGTTGCGGGCCAATCAGGCGTAGAGGTCGATCAGCTTGGTCAGATGTTCGTAACGAGCCTTGGCAGTTTCTTCGCTCTTGGCGAACAGTTCTTCGGCACGTTCGGGGAAGGAACGGGTCAGAGAAGCGTAGCGGGCTTCGTTCATCAGGAATTCGCGGTAGCCGCCGGCGGGAGCCTTGCTGTCCAGGGTGAAGGGGTTCTTGCCTTCAGCCTTCAGAGCGGGGTTGAAGCGGAACAGGTTCCAGTAACCGCAGTCAACGGCCTTCTTCATTTCGCTCTGGCAGTTGGTCATGCCGCCCTTGATGCTGTGCATTTCACAGGGAGAGTAGCAGATGACGATGGAAGGACCATGGTAGTTTTCGGCTTCCACCAGAGCCTTCAGGGTCTGGTTCTTGTCGGCGCCCATGGCAACCTGTGCAACGTAAACGTAGCCGTAGGCCATGGCGATTTCGGCCAGGCTCTTCTTGGCAACATTCTTACCGGCAGCAGCAAACTGTGCAACCTGGCCGATGTTGGAGGCCTTGGAAGCCTGACCACCGGTGTTGGAGTAAACTTCGGTATCGAATACCAGAACGTTTACGTCTTCGCCGGAAGCCAGAACGTGGTCCAGACCGCCGAAGCCGATGTCGTAGGCCCAGCCGTCGCCGCCCAGGATCCAGGTAGACTTCTTGGAGAGGAATTCCTTCTGAGCCAGAATTTCCTTGGCAAAGTCGCAGCCGCAAGCTTCCAGAGCAGCAACCAGCTTCTTGGTGGCGGCAGCGTTGGCCTTGCCTTCTTCCTTGGTGGCCAGGAATTCTTCGATGGCAGCCTTAACGTCGGCGTTTTCAACTTCAGCAGCTTCCAGCTTGGCGATCAGACGGTCGCGAACAGCCTTCTGGCCGAAGTACATACCCAGACCGTGTTCGGCGTTATCTTCGAACAGGGAGTTGCACCATGCGGGGCCGAAGCCGGATTCCACATTGGTGGTGTAGGGAGAGGTAGCAGCGGGGCCGCCCCAGATGGAGGAACAGCCGGTGGCGTTGGAAACGTACATTCTTTCGCCGAAGAGCTGGGTTACCAGGCGGGCGTAAGCGGTTTCGGCACAACCAGCGCAGGAGCCGGAGAATTCGAGCAGAGCCTGGTTGAACTGGCTGCCCTTAACGGTGGTTTCGGCGGGCATGTCGTCCTTCTTGGTGACCTTGGCAACCATGTAATTGAATACAGGCTGCTGGATTTCCTGTTCTTCACGGGGCTTCATGACCAGAGCCTTGGTCTTGCTGGGACATACGTCAACGCAGACGCCGCAGCCCATGCAGTCCAGAGGAGAAACAGCCATGGTGAACTTGTAGTTTTCAAAGCCCTTGCCCTTCATGTCAACCAGCTTGGCAGCTTCGGGAGCAGCAGCGGCTTCGTCAGCGTTCAAAGCGTAGGGACGAATGGTGGCGTGGGGACATACGAAGGAGCACTGGTTGCACTGGATGCAGTTTTCGGGCAGCCATTCGGGAACCATAACGGCTACGCCGCGCTTTTCGTAAGCGGAAGCACCCTGTTCAAAGCCGCCGTCGAAGTGATCAACAAAGGTGGAAACAGGCAGGCTGTCGCCATCCATCTTGGCAACGGGCATCATGATGTTCTTAACCATCTTGACCAGCTTTTCGTTGCCTTCCAGCTTAACTTCTTCAACCTTGTCTTCGGCAGTGGCCCAGTCGGCGGGAACGTCGATCTTAACGAAAGCGGAAACACCGGCGTCGATGGCCTTGTGGTTCATGTCAACAACGTCCTGGCCCTTCTTCAGGTAGCTGCGGGTGGCGGCATCCTTCATGTAGCCAACAGCTTCTTCGATGGGCATTACCTTGGCCAGAGCGAAGAAAGCAGCCTGCAGGATGGTGTTGGTGCGCTTGCCCATGCCGATCTGCATGGCCAGGTCGATGGCGTTAACGGTGTAGAGCTGAACATTGTTCTTGGCGATGTAGCGCTTGGCTTCGGCAGGCATATGTTCGTTCAGTTCTTCGGCGGTCCACTGGCAGTTGATCAGGAATACGCCGCCGGGCTTAACGTCGTTGACCATCTTGAAGCCCTTGATAACGTAAGAGGGGTTGTGGCAGGCAACAAAGTCGGCCTTGTT
>JAGAPB010000118.1 GCA_017847995.1 Oscillospiraceae bacterium | reverse complement strand
GCACAAAAAGGGCAAAACAAAGACAACAAAATTATTTAAGAAAATAGTCCATACAGGGTCATAGCCATATCTCATGCAAATAGCCCCCTTAACCAAAGGTTGTTTCTTGGTCAGATAAAGCAAAATATTTCTTCCTGTCTTTATTATAGCATCCCAAAAAGATACCGCATAGAACAAAATTTCATAATCTTTGGGGGGTCTGATTGGCGGAAAAACTTGATTTTTCTGTGGTTTTATGCTATTATCCCTTTGTTATACAAATAACGCTGTGATCAAGAGAGTAAGCGCTGCACGACCTTTCAGAGAGTTGTCTTCCCGGCTGAAAGAGACAACATGGTTAGGCTTCGCCGAAGTTCACTTGGGAGCGGCGCCGCTGAAGCACTGTGGTAGGCGGCGACGGCAGGGCCCCGTTACAGGCCGCAGGAGTGTTTGCTTCGTGCAAAAACGTGGGTGGTACCGCGGAAGAATGTTGCGTCTTTCGTCCCAATTTGTGGGATGAAAGACTTTTTTTATCCCACCCCAACCGCAACCGAAAAAATGATATGAGGTGATACATTTGAAAGGAGCATTGGAAAACATCCGGGTAACCGCCCGTGAACAGCTTGCCGCTGCCAACGACCTGGCCCGCCTGGAAGAACTGCGTGTCAGCCTGCTGGGCAAAAAGGGCGAGCTGACCGCCATCCTGAAGCAGATGGGCAAGCTTTCTGCCGAAGAACGTCCCGTCATTGGCCAGCTGGCCAACCAGGTGCGTGCCGAAATTGAGCAGGAACTGGCCGACCGCATGGCTGAACTGAAGGACGCCGCCATGAACGCCAAGCTGGAAGAGGAACGCATCGACGTTACCATGCCCGGCTTCAAGAGCATGATCGGCAAAACGCATCCCATTTCTCTGGTACTGGACGAAATGAAGGATATCTTCATCGGCATGGGCTTCAGCATCGTTGCCGGACCCGAAGTGGAACTGGACGAATACAACTTTGAAAAGCTGAACCTGCCCAAGGACCACCCCGCCCGCGACACCCAGGATACCTTCTACATTACCAACAACATCCTGCTGCGCACCCAGACCTCTCCTGTACAGGTGCGCACCATGGAAAAGCAGGCTCCTCCCATCCGCATCATCAGCCCCGGCCGCGTATTCCGCAGCGACGCTGTTGACGCCACCCACTCCCCCCTGTTCCACCAGATGGAAGGTCTGGTGGTGGACAAGGGCGTTACCATGGCTGACCTGAAGGGCACTCTGGAACTGTTTGTGAAGAAGCTGTACGGCGAAGACTCGGTGGTACGCTTCCGTCCCCACCACTTCCCCTTTACCGAACCTTCGGCCGAACTGGACGTAATGTGCTTTAACTGCCACGGCAAGGGCTGCCGCCTGTGCAAGGGCGAAGGCTGGATCGAAATTCTGGGCTGCGGCATGGTACATCCCAAGGTACTGCGCGGCTGCGGCATTGACCCCGATGTTTACAGCGGTTTTGCCTTTGGCATGGGTGTGGAACGAATCGTAATGCGTAAGTACAACATCGACGACCTGCGTCTGCTGTTCGAAAACGACCTGCGGTTCCTTGACCAGTTTTAAGGAGGTGTCACTATGATTTTATCGATGAAATGGCTGTCCGAATTTGTAAAGCTGGATGATAGCGTGACCTCCCGCGACTATGCTGAAGCCCTGACTCTCTCCGGTTCCAAGGTGGAAGGCTGGGAAAAGGAAGGCGAAGAGATCAGCAACGTTATCGTCGGCAAGATCCTTTCGGTCGAAAAGCATCCCGATTCTGACCATCTGGTCATCTGCCAACTGGATGTTGGCAAGGAAGAACCCGTACAGATCGTCACCGGTGCTTCCAACGTAAATGCAGGCGATATCGTTCCTGTCGCCATGGACAAGTCCACCCTGCCCGGTGGTGTAAAGATCACCAAGGGCAAGCTCCGCGGCGTTGCCAGCAACGGCATGCTCTGCTCGCTGGGCGAACTGGGCCTGACCTCCCACGACTTCCCCTATGCCATCGAAGACGGCATCTTTATCATGCAGGAAGACTGCAAGATCGGCCAGGACATTCAGTCTGCCATCGGCCTTGACGATACCAAGGTGGAATTTGAGATCACCCCCAACCGCCCCGACTGCCTGTCGGTGATCGGTCTGGCCCGCGAAACCGCCGCCACCTTCGACAAGCCCCTGGAACTGCACACCCCTGTTGTTAAGGGCGGCGCAGGCAATATTACCGACCATCTGAGCGTTGAGGTTCAGAACCCCGAGCTCTGCCCCCGCTATATTGCCCGTATGGCCAAGAACATCAAGATCGGCCCCTCTCCCCGCTGGATGCGCGAGCGTCTGCGCGCCTCGGGCGTACGTCCCATCAACAACATCGTTGACATCACCAACTATGTCATGCTGGAATACGGCCAGCCCATGCATGCCTTTGACCACAAGTTTGTGGCCGGCGGCAAGATCGTAGTGCGCAACGCCAAGGATGGCGAAAGCATCACCACCCTGGAAGGGGTAGAACACAAGCTGACCCCCGATATGCTGGCCATCTGCGATATCGAAAAGCCCTCGGCCGTTGCCGGCGTAATGGGCGGCGAATACTCCGGTATCAACGACGAAACCAACATGATCGTATTCGAATCGGCCAACTTCAAGGGCAGCTCGGTTCGTCTGACCTCCAAGGCTTTGGGCCTGCGCACCGAAAGCTCGGCCCGCTTTGAAAAGGGCCTGGACCCCCAGATGTGCATGGCTGCCGTAAACCGTGCCTGCGAACTGGTGGAACTGCTGGGCGCCGGCGAAGTGCTGGATGGCTGCATCGACATCGACAACACCGACCACACTCCCCACACCATCCCCTTCACCCCCGATTGGATGAACGGCTTCCTGGGCATCGACATTCCTGCCGAACAGCAGGCTGCCTACCTGGAAAAGCTGGACATCAAGGTGGAAGGCGACAAGGTCATCGTACCCTCCTTCCGTGCCGACATTGAAGACAAGGCTGACGTTGCCGAAGAAGTGGCCCGTATGTATGGCTACGACAAGATCCCTGTTACCACCATTTCGGGCATGGCCCGCGGCGGTTTGACCGACCGCCAGAAGTTCGACCGTCTGGCCGAACAGACCATGCTGAGCTGCGGCCTTTACGAGATTTACACCTACTCCTTCATCAGCCCCAAGTACTACGACAAGATCAACCTGCCTGCCGACAGCGAGCTGCGCAGGTCTGTTACCATCACCAATCCTTTGGGCGAAGATACCAGCGTAATGCGCACCACCGCCCTGCCCAGCATGCTGGAAGTTCTGGCCCGCAACTACAACAACCGCAACGCCTCGGCCGCTTTGTATGAAATTGCCACCGAATACTACCCCAAGAGCATCGATGAGCTTCCCGACGAAGTTCCCCAGATCATGATGGGTATGTACGGCGCCAAGTACGACTTCTACACCCTGAAGGGCATTGTGGAAATTCTGATGGACCGCCTGGGCATCCAGAACTGGGATGTGGAACCCCAGCACGACAACCCCACCTTCCACCCCGGCCGCTGCGCCGACCTGCTGGTTGACGGCAAGGTTGTTGGCGTATTTGGCGAAATTCACCCCAAGGTCTGCCAGAACTACGAGATCGGCACCAAGACCTATGTGGCCCGCATCAATGCCGACCTGCTGTATGCCGCCGAACGCCCCGAAGTGGAATATACTCCCCTGCCCAAGTTCCCCGCTTCGGCCCGCGACCTGGCCATCCTCTGCGATGACGCCACCCCTGTGCGCGACCTGGAGCGCGCCATCCGCTCGGCCAGCGGCAAGCTGCTGGAAAAGCTGGAGCTGTTTGACGTATACCGCGGCAAACAGATCGAGGAAGGCAAAAAGAGCGTTGCCTACAACCTGGTGCTGCGCGCTGCCGACCGCACCCTCACCGTTGAGGAAGCCGACAATGTGGTAAAGAAGGTTCTGAAGGCGCTGGACGCCATCGGCGCCACCCTGCGTTCCTAAACTCAAGATTTTAATCCGTTTGCAAACAGGGCCCGCCCACGCCGGCAGGCCCTGTTTTTGTTTTCCTGTATTATTTTCAAAAAAATGTGTTGACTTCTTGTAATATCGCTTTCCTTTTGGTAAAATAAATATATATTTTTGACGCAAAGAAAAGGAGGGATATCTGTGCAGGAACCAACCATTTCCTTCCGCATCCATGATGACAAAGAAAACGAGATGCGCGAAATTTTGACCACAGTATACGATGCCATGCGCCAAAAGGGATATAACCCCATCAATCAGCTTGTGGGCTATATTCTTTCGGAAGATCCCACCTACATCACCACCCACAATAACGCCCGCAGCCTCATCCGCCGCATCGACCGCGACGAACTGCTGCGCATTTTGGTCAAGTCTTATTTGGAAGAATAAATTGACCCTTTTCTTGTGTTGCATGCAACCGGCCGGCGTAGGGGTTTACACCGGTCGGTTTTTTGTTTTTATCGACCCTTTTCCCTTTTGTTTACAACAGGATGGGTTTATGATAAAATATAGGTTGTATTTGTATGAAGTTTTTCCGGCTGTTTTGCCGATCATATTTCCCACGCCCGGCGGCGAGGATATTTTTGAAGGGAGAATTAAAATATGGCAGAAGTAAAAAATGCCAAAAAGGCAAAGATCCTTAGCTATAAAGGACGTCCCCTGCTGCGCAGCGGCGCACAGATCTATTACGGTGAAATGAGCGACAAATACATTGCCCTGCTGACCGTATTGAGCACCAAGGAAGACAAGGGCCTGCAGGTTGCCGACAAGGTTTCGGTTCAGATTTTGGCCACCGACCCCGAGCTGCGTCCCCGCGAACGCATTGCCAAAAAAACCGAAAAGCCCGGCTTGTACGAGGCTCTGAACATTGCCACCATCTGGCTGGAACGTATGCTGGCCGAAAAGTAAACCACCCCTCCCCGACCACCGTCGGGGAGTTTTCTTTTTGCAATCTATTTAGATTTTTTTCGAAATAGCTGTTGACAAAGGATGGTCCTTCATGATAGTATCTATTTAGAATTTTTTCTAAATACTATCCGGAGGTGTGTTATGGGATTTGCCGAAACCTTCAAGGCTCTTTCCGACCCTGTTCGGCGCGAAATTTTGACACTGCTGAAACAAAAAGCACTCTCTGCCGGCGAGATCGGCGGCCACTTCAATATGACCGGAGCCACCATCTCCTATCACCTGAATATTCTGAAAAAGGCCGGCCTGCTGCACGAAAGCCGCGAAAAAAACTTCATATACTACCAGCTAAACACCTCTGTGGTGGAAGAGGTCATGCTGTGGCTTTCTGATTTGAAAGGAGATGCCTGATATGCTGAAAACCAACAAAAAAATCATCATTCTCACTTCTATCATCACCCTTATCCCCCTTTTTCTCGGTCTGGCGCTTTGGAACAAACTGCCCGACACCATTGCCACCCACTTTGACCTAAGCGGCACCGCCGACGGGTGGAGCAGCAAGCCCTTCGCTGTATTCTTTCTCCCCCTTTTTTTGCTGGCGGTACACCTCATTTGCACCATTGCCACTTCGGCCGACCCCCGCAGGCAGAATATTTCGGACAAACTGTTCGCTCTGGTGCTTTGGATCTGCCCTGTCATTTCGGTTTTGATGTGCTGCTCGGTCTATCTCATCGCCCTTGGGTTCGACCTGAATATGTCCCTTATCGCCCAATTGTTGGTTGGTGTGGTGTTTATCATCATAGGCAACTACCTGCCCAAATGCCGACAAAACTATACCATGGGCATCAAGCTGCCCTGGACATTGGCCGACGAGGATAACTGGAACAAGACCCATCGTTTGGCCGGCTGGCTGTGGATGGTCGCAGGACTCCTTTTCCTGGTGTTTACCCTGATGGATCGGATGAGTGAATGGTTCTTGCTGGGAGTGATATTGGTGGCTGTGCTTGTTCCCACCGCCTATTCCTTCCTGCTGCACCTGAAAAAAGAAAAAATCGACTGACAAAATTGACCCCCAACCGCAGTGGCTGGGGGTCTTACTTTTACAGCATCTTTTTCAGATATTGGCCGGTGTAGGACTTGGGGTTGGCGGCAACCTCTTCAGGAGTGCCGCAGGCAACCACCTGCCCCCCGTTGTCGCCGCCCTCGGGACCAAGGTCGACAATGTGGTCGGCGGTTTTGATCACATCCAAATTGTGTTCGATGACGATGACGGTGTTGCCGGTCTCCACCAAAAGCTGCAAAACATCAATGAGCTTGTGCACATCGGCGGCATGCAGGCCGGTGGTGGGTTCATCCAGAATGTAGACGGTGCGCCCGGTGGAACGCTTGGAAAGTTCGGTGGCCAACTTGACACGCTGGGCTTCCCCGCCCGAAAGGGTGGTGGCGGGCTGCCCCAGCTTGACATAACCCAGACCTACGTCGTAAAGGGTCTGCAGTTTGCGCTTGATCTTTGGCTGGTTTTCGAAGAAGGCCAGGGCCTCTTCCACCGTCATTTCCAGCACGTCATAGATGCTCTTGCCCTTATATTTTACTTCCAGAGTCTCTCGGTTATAGCGTTTGCCCTTGCACACCTCGCAGGGAACGTAAATATCGGGCAGGAAGTGCATTTCGATGCAAAGGATGCCGTCGCCCTCGCAGGCCTCGCAGCGGCCGCCCTTTACATTGAAGGAGAAGCGGGCCGAAGTGTAACCGCGGGTTTTTGCGTCGGAGGTTTGGGCGTACAGGTTACGAATATCGGTAAACACGCCGGTGTAGGTAGCGGGGTTGGAGCGTGGGGTGCGCCCGATGGGCGACTGGTCAATATCGATGACCTTGTCCAGTTCCCACATCCCTTCCACCGAGTCGCACATGCCGCCCTTGCGTTTGGCGCCGTTGAGCTCGTTGGCCAGGGTGCGGTAAAGCACATCGTTGACCAGCGATGACTTGCCCGAACCCGAAACACCGGTGACAGCGGTGAAGGTACCCAGGGGAAACTGAACGTCGATCCCCTTCAGGTTGTTCTGCACCGCATTTTTCACGGTAAGAGTCTTCCCGGTGCCTTTGCGGCGTTTTGCGGGCACGGGAACCATTTTTTTGTGGCTGAGGTACTGGCCGGTGATGGATTCGGGGCAGGCGATGATCTCATCCACCGTGCCGGCGCAGACCACCCGACCGCCGTGAACACCGGCACCGGGTCCGATATCCACCACATAGTCGGCGGCATACATGGTGTCTTCGTCGTGTTCCACCACAATGACACTGTTGCCCAGGTCACGCAGGCCCTTCAGCGACTGGATCAGCTTTTCGTTATCCCGCTGGTGCAGGCCGATGCTGGGTTCATCCAGAATATAAAGCACGCCCACCAGCGAGGAGCCGATCTGGGTGGCCAGACGGATGCGCTGGCTTTCGCCGCCCGAAAGGGTGCCTGCCGAACGGGAAAGGGTCAGATATTCCAGACCCACATTCTGCAAAAAGCCCAAACGGCTGCGGATCTCCTTCAAAATCTGTCCGGCGATCATCTCTTCCCTTTCGCTCATATCCAGATGATTGAGCAGGTCAAGGTGGTTTTTGACCGACAGATTGCAAAGCTGAGTGATATTCTTTCCGCCAACGGTAACAGCCAGAGATTCCTTCTTCAAACGGTCTCCGTGGCAGTCGGGGCATTCCACCGCACTCATGGAAGTGGCGATCTCGTCCTTCATCCAGTCGCTGTTGGTCTCGCGGAAGCGGCGTTCCAGGTTGTTGGCAATGCCTTCAAAATCGGTGTTGTAGGAGCCGGTAAAGGTGCCGGATTCCCGCTTTACCACCAGTTTTTCGCCCTTGGTGCCATACAGCAGGATGTCG
>JAGAPB010000117.1 GCA_017847995.1 Oscillospiraceae bacterium | reverse complement strand
CGCCTGGCCCGCGGCATGAACACCACCTTTATGGTAACTACCTTTGCAGTGGAAAAGGAACACCGCGGCCAGGGCATCGGCTCCGAAATGCTGCAGGAAATTGCCGAAAAATGCCGCCGCATCGGCTGCGAATCGCTGCGTCTTACCGCCGAGCTGGACACCACAGCCTTTTTCAAACGCCGTGGCATGATTCCCACCGGCATCGAATGCGATGTCGCCGACTACACTGTTGAGATCATGGTGGCCTATCTGGAGGGCAACCCTTACCAGGTAAGCTGGCTGCTGCCCGGGCAGGATATTTCGGCCGCCCTGGAGCTGCGCCGTCAGGTCTTTGGCAAGGAATTCGGCTACACCAATGACCCCGACGAGCTGGACCCCATCGCCCATACCATGCTGATGCACCGGGATGGAGAGGTGATTGCCTGCGGACGGGTGGCCCCCCTGCCCGACGGACGCTACAAGCTGGGCAAGATCGCCCTTTCTTCCAAACTGCGGGGCGGCGGCATGGGCCGCAAGCTGGTGGAAAATCTGGAATTTAAGGCCATTGAACTGGGGGCCAAGGAAGTATTCCTTTCCTCCCGTAACCCCGCCCTGGATTTTTACACCCACATCGGCTACACCCCCTATGGCGAGCCTTTCATGGAAGGCCCCGAACCCCACACCAACGTAAAAAAGGCCCTGTAAACCAAAACTCCTCAGTCAATCGGCTGAGGAGTTTTTTATTGAAACAGAAGCTGCATCAACCCAAACAGCAGCGGCTGGTGCAGCAGATAGATCCACAGGGTGTGCCGCCCCACCCAGGCCAAGGGGGGCACGCTCAGGCGGAAAAGCCAGGCGGGACTTTTCCGCCGGAAGACCGGACACCCGGCAAAGCACCCGGCAAAAAACAAAAACAGCCAGGGGATCAGGGGAAAATAATCCCCCGAGGAAAAACCCGCTCCCGGCAGGCCAAACACAAACCCCACCGGAAAGCGATACCACCCGGCGGGCAGGACAAGGCTCCACCTCCCCCACCCCAAACATCCGTTGGGCAGGTTCCAGCACAGGGCAAACAACGCACCAGCCAGCGCAAAACCCACCGCCGCTGAGCAGCGCTGCCAAAAATTTTGACCAATGCCATAAAGCAACATCCCCGCTGCCAGCAGGTGCAGGATGCCAAAACGCACCGTCTGGCCCGGCACTGCCACCGCCGTCACGATGGTGACGGCAAAGGCGCACAGCAGGGTCAGCAGCCCCCGGCGCAGGTTGCTGCGGGAGATGTTGCACACCATGCCCGAAACAAACACAAACACCCCGGCAAACAGCGGCTGCAAAAAGGACATCACCGGATGCTCCAAAAAAGGAATATTCACCCCAAACAGATTGTGCAGGTCCCAGGCGGCGTGATGCAGCACCATCAGCAAAATGGAAAGGCCCCGCAGTTCATCCAAAAAATGAGCCCGGGGTCTTAAATACAGCGGCTGTTCCATCCTTCCACCTCCCTCCGGTGGATAGTATGGGCAAACCGTCCCTGTTTAGACAAAGAAAAAGGACGACCCGAAGGTCGTCCTTTTGGAATTCATAATCTTAGAGCCAGGCGCCCAGAGCGTATACAACAGCAGTGATAACAAATACTGCGATGCAGCCGATCTTGATGAAGCGGTTGAGGGTGGCGTCCAGAGAACGGTCACCGTTGCGGTTCATAAAGGAATCCATACCGCCGCCGGCCAGGCTGGACATAGCGTCGCCCTTGGGGTTCTGGATAGCGGTCATAATGACAACCAGCACACCGATAACGATCATCAGAATTGCGCCGATAATTTCGATAACATTCATGGTAGCATCTCCTATATGTTTAGTACTTTAAAATTCGATACACCTAAATATAACATATTGCCGCACCTTTTGCAACCACAAATTTCATCAAAAAGGGGTATAAAAGGCCGCTTTTTAGGCAATATAAAGACGGTTCCACTTTCAAAGAACTGCGTTTGCCGCATTTTCATTTTTGAAAGTCCGAACCAAAGCCGCAGGGCGTTTGCCCCGCGGCTCTTTTTTGTTACAGCATCAACTGTTCGCCCAGGTCCTCGGGCCGGGGCAGGCTGCCGCTGCTGGGCAGTTTGCGGGTGCGGTAACGGTGGGATGCCGCCAGCTTGCCTTCCTCAAAGGGCAGGCAGGAAAGCACACGGGTGTTCTTCTTCAGGGTCATCACCTGCACACCCTGGGTGTCGCGGGCGGCCTTGGCCAAGATCAGCGAGGTGTTCACGATCAGCATTCGGCCGCTGCTGGCGGTCAGCAGGAAGTCCCTTTCTTCGGTAAAGGGATGGATGGAAACCAGCGGGGACTTGGTGCTGTAGGCGCCGGTCAGCTTGCGGCGCTTGGTCTTGGTTTCATAGGAAGCCAGCTCCACCTTGGCGGCCTTGCCGTTTTCAAAGGTGGCAAACAGCCAGCCCTTGTAATCCATGGTGGCCACCATGGCAATGGCGTTTTCGCCTTCCTCCATGCCCAGCTTGGCGGGGATGTAGTCGCCCATCACGCTGGCCTTGGTATCGTCAAAATCGGCGGCAACAGCCTTGTAAACCTGTCCCTTGTCGCTGAAGAAGAGCAGGTGGATGTTGTTCTGGGTCTCCAGGCGGGTGATGACCTCGTCCCCTTCCTTCAGCTTCTGCTCGCCGCTCATGCGCAGCGAAAGAGGGGTGATTTTTTTGAAGTAGCCCTCGCGGGTAAAGAACAGCACAACGGGGTAATCGGGAACTTCCTGCACCTCGGCGGCTGCGGAGGCAGATTCAAATTCCATCAGAATCTCGCTGCGGCGGGGCTTGCCGTACTTGGCAGCCACATCCTTCAGCTCATTGATGATGATCTTGTCCACACGCTTTTTGTCGGCAAGGATGGCCTTCATATCGGCCACATCCTTTTCCAGCGACTCAATTTCGTCGGTGCGCTTGAGGATGTATTCCCGGTTGAGGTGGCGCAGCTTGATCTCGGCCACAAATTCGGCCTGCTTTTCGTCAATGCCGAAGCCGATCATCAGGTTGGGGACCACTTCCCGCTCTTCCTCGGTTTCGCGCACGATGCGCACCGCCTTGTCGATGTCCAGCAAAATTTTGGCCAGGCCCTTGAGCAGATGAAGCTTGGCGCTCTTCTTTTCCAGCTCGTAGGCCACACGGCGGCGCACACATTCCCGGCGGAAGGCGGTCCATTCTTCCAAAATGGCGCCCACGCCCATCACCTGGGGCACGCCGCCCACCAGGATGTTGAAGTTGCAGCCAAAGCTGTCCTCCAGCGCAGTGGCACGGAACAGCTTCTGCATCAGCTTGTCGGGGTCGGTGCCGCGTTTGAGGTCGATGGTCAGCTTGAGGCCGCTCAGGTCGGTCTCGTCACGCATATCGGCAATTTCACGGATCTTGCCCGATTTTACCAGCTCGGCCACCTTGTCGATGATGACCTCCACCGTGGTGGTGGAAGGGATCTCGGTGATCTCGATGCAATTGTTGGTTTTGTCGTAATTATAGCGGCTGCGCACCTTCACCGAGCCACGGCCGGTTTCATAGATGCGGCGCATTTCTTCCTCGTTATACAGAATATATCCGCCGCCGGGGAAGTCGGGGGCCTTCAGGGTGCTGAGGATGTCGTGCCTGGGGTCCTTGATGAGGGCGGCTGCGGTTTCGCACACCTCGGCCAGGTTGAAGGAGCAGATGTTGCTGGCCATGCCGACGGCGATGCCCATGTTGTTGTTCACCAAAATGCTGGGGAAGGAAACGGGCAGCAGAACCGGTTCGGTGGGGGAGTTATCGTAGTTGGGCACAAAATCGACGGTATCCTTGTCAATGTCTGCAAACAGCTCGGCACAGATGGCTTCCAGTTTGGCCTCGGTGTAACGGGAGGCGGCAAAGGCCATATCGCGGGAGTAGGCCTTGCCGAAGTTGCCCTTGGAGTCCACAAAGGGGCAAAGCAGCGCCTCATACCCGCGGGAAAGACGCACCATGGTCTCATAGATGGCCTGGTCGCCGTGGGGATTCAGGCGCATGGTCTGGCCCACGATGTTGGCCGATTTGGTGCGGCTGCCGTTGAGCAGCCCCATCTTGTACATGGTGTAAAGAATTTTTCGGTGAGAAGGCTTGAAGCCGTCAATTTCGGGGATGGCACGGGAAAGGATCACGCTCATGGCGTAGGGCATGTAGTTGGTCTCCAGCGTATCGACGATAGGCTGCTCCACCACCACACCGGCGTTTTCAATATAACCCTGAATGCTGGTATTCTGGATTTTTTCAGGGGTTTTGGATTTCTTTTTGGGAGGCACAGGCTCCACCTCTTTCTGTTACTTCTTGGCAGCCAAAGCTGCGGTCAGGAAACATCCACCATATCCATATACAGGTTGCCGTTGTTGGCAATGTGCTCCTTGCGCCCGGCCAGGTTATCGCCCAGCAGCAGGTCGAACACACGGGCGGTTTCCTCGGCGTCGCTGGGCATCACCTTGATGAGCCGGCGGGTCTCGGGGTTCATGGTGGTCAGCCACATCATGTCGGGGTCGTTTTCGCCCAAGCCTTTGCTGCGCTGGATGGTCACCTTCTGGCTGCCGATCTGTTCCATAATTTTGGCCTTTTCGGCATCCGAATAGGCAAAATAGGTCTTGTCCTTGGCGGTGATCTCATACAAGGGGGATTCGGCGATGTAGACATATCCCTCCTCGATGAGGGTGGGGGTCAGGCGGTAGAGCATGGTGAGGATGAGGGTGCGGATCTGGAAGCCGTCCACGTCGGCGTCGGTGCAGATGACGATGCGCTTCCACTTCAGTGCGCTCAGGTCAAAGGAGGAAAGGTCCTTGTTGGCCTTGCTGTTTACCTCAACCCCGCAGCCCAGCAGCTTGATGACGTCGGTGATGATCTCGCTCTTGAAAATCTTGCTGTACTCGGCCTTCAGACAGTTTAGGATCTTGCCACGCACCGGCATAACAGCCTGGAATTCGGCATCACGGCCCAGTTTGCAGGAGCCAGCGGCCGAATCGCCTTCCACGATGTACAGTTCCCGGCGCTCCACATCCTTGGTGCGGCAAGGAATAAACTTTTCCACGCGGTTGGAAAGGTCGATGGAAACAGCCAGCTTCTTTTTCAGATTCAGGCGGTTTTTTTCCGAAGTTTCGCGGCTGCGCTTGTTGATCAGCACCTGCTCGCAAATTTTAACGGCGTCGTCCGGATTTTCGATGAAGTAGATCTCCAGGTTCTGCTTCATAAATTCGGTCATTGCCTCGTAGATGAACTTGTTGGTGATGCTCTTTTTGGTCTGGTTTTCGTAGGAAGTTTGGGTGGAAAAGTTGGAAGAAACAAAAACCAGACAGTCCTCCACATCCTGATAGGTGATCTTGCTTTCGTTTTTCTGGTAGCGGTTGGTCTGCTTCAGATAGGTGTCGATCTGGCTGACCATGGCCTGGCGCAGGGCACGTTCCGGGCTGCCGCCGTGTTCCAGATAGCTGGAGTTGTGGTAGTGTTCGGTAACATGCACCTTGTTGGAAAAGCAAAGGGCCATGCCCAGCTTCACCTTGTATTCGGGCTTATCCTCGCGGTCGCGGCCCTGGCGTTCCCCCTGCCAAAACTGAGGCTGGGTCAGGGGTTCGGCGCACAGCTCGCTCACATAGTCGGCAATGCCGTTCTGATAAAGGAAGGTCTCTTCCTCAAACTTGCTGCCGTGCTGAATGCGCAGCACAAAGGTGAGGCCGGCGTTTACCACAGCCTGGCGCTTGAGAATATCGCGGTAATAGTCCACGGGGATGTTGATGTCGGTGAAAACCTGTAGGTCAGGCTTCCACCGGATGCGGCTGCCGGTTTTGCGGCGGGTGGTGGGTTCCTTGGGCAGTTCTTTTTTCAGTTCCTTGGTGGGCTCACCATGTTTGAAGCTGAGGTTGTACTTGAAGCCATCACGGAAAATTTCAACATCCATGTACTCCGAAGAATACTGGGTAGCACAAAGACCCAGGCCGTTAAGGCCCAGGGAATATTCATAATTTTCGCCGCTGAGGTTGTCGTACTTGCCGCCGGCGTACAGTTCGCAGAAGACCAGCTCCCAGTTGTAGCGCTTTTCGGCCTGGTTGTAGTCCACGGGGATGCCGCGGCCAAAGTCTTCGATCTCCACCGAGTGATCCTCGTACATGGTCACATTGATGCGGTCGCCGTGGCCTTCGCGGGCTTCATCTATCGAGTTGGAAAGTATTTCAAACACCGAATGTTCGCAGCCTTCCAGGCCGTCCGAGCCAAAGATGACCCCGGGACGTTTGCGCACACGGTCGGCGCCCTTCAGCGCCTTGATACTTTCGTTGGAATATTCGGCTGTTGCTTTTTTTGCCATAACTGACCTCCTGTGTCCGGGGGCTTGGTCTTTTTTGCTTCCAAAAACTGGAACCCTTTGCCCGGCGGATTCGATCAAATATACCCATATTATTAAACCGTATTTTGCCTGTTTTTGTCAAGCAAACCGGGGCCTAAAAGCACAAAATTTGCGGGTCGCCAAAAAAACGACCCGCAATATCTTGTGTTTTCTGCTTATTCTTCGGTTATCTCGGCCGCTTCGGCAGCTTCCGCGCCGGCCTGGGCCCGCTTGCCCTCGTCGCTTTGCAGCCATTCGCTCAGGGCGGCATTGTAATAGGACAGGCCATCGGGGTAGGCCTTGAGGAAAGCTCCGCGGGAGATCTCGGTCAGCTTTTCGGTGTATTCGGTCTTTTCGCACAGCGAAAGCAGCGCCACACCGGTGGTGACAACATCCTTGGCAGCCTTGGTAACAACTGCATCGCCCTTCATTCTAAACAGGTTAAAGAAGGAACTGGTGTACTGGCGGTCGGTTTTGGAGGAAACATAGTAAAGCTCGATGGCGTTGCTCATTTCGTGCCAGAAAAGATCTTCGGCCTGCTGGCTTTGGGCACGGAAGCCGGCCACCTTTTCTTCCTCAAAGAAGTCCTTGATCTCGTTGCGGATGTTCATCAGTTCCTTGGCCTTGTCCCGCTTTCGGGCATAGGTGACCATATCGAACCACAGACGCAGAAATCCATCGAAGGTCTCTTTTTTGCGGTGGAAATAGCGAATTTCGAAAAGGTCGGCCAGCAGGTTGGCCTGTTCATCTTCAGGGTTCTTTTCCAAATATTCTTCCAGATAGTTGTAGCGCTTCTTGGGTTCATAGATCTCATCCAGAACTTCCTGGATGGTCTTTTCGCCCACAATGGTTTCGGCGCCGCAGTGGACGCAAAACGCCTTGGAAACGCCATCCTCCACCTGGAAAGTCTTTCCGCAAAATCCGCAGGAAATGGTACGTTCTGCCATAGTTGATTCCTCCTGATAGGTACAGTTGTTATTTATGATATTTAGTGCCGGCGTTGATGCCCAGCGCGCGGTAAAGCTGTTCCAGAACCATCACCCGGGCCATCTGGTGGGGGAAGGTCATGGGCGACATGGAAAGACGCAGGTCGCTGCGGGCTTTGACCGCCGGCGAAAGCCCAAAGCTTCCGCCAATGACCATAACCACCCGGCTGTAGCCCTGCACCGCCACACCGGCCAGCCGTTCGGCCAATTGGGTGGAAGAAAGCTCCTTGCCCTCGATGCAAAGGGTGATGACATAGCTGCCGGCCGGGATCTGCTCCAGCAGGCGCTTGCCCTCGGCCTCCAGGCCGGCATCGATCTGCGCCTGGGAGGGCTTGGCAGGCAGGCGGAACTCCTCCACCTCCACGATGTTGGCCTTGCAGAAGGCCCCCAAACGCTTTTCATATTCTTCGCAGGCCGCACGCCAATAGGCTTCCTTCAGCTTGCCCACGGTAAGCAATGTTACGTTAAGCATAAAACATTTCCTTGTCCAAAATATGGGCTTATATGTAAAATTTGTTAAAACCGTATGATTTCGGAAGGCTGGCTGCGGCGGGCCACCTGCAGGCGGTAGTCCCGGTCAACACAGCAGCCGTGCTGGCTCAGATAACCTGTGATGGCCTCCGACGCCATGCCGGGGGTGTTGTTTTCCTGGCTGAGGTGGCACAGCACAAGCTGGCGCGCCCCGCTTTCTACCAGCCGCAGGCACTGGGCGGCGCTTTCGGGGTTGGAAAGATGGCCAAAAGGCGAGGCAATGCGCTGTTTGAGGTAATAGGGATAGCGCCCGGTGCGCAGGCTGTATTCGTCGTAGTTGGCCTCGATGACCACCGTGCCGCAGCCGCACAGAGCGTTGTTTACCTCGTCGGTGATATGCCCAAGGTCGGTGGCGATACCCAGGCGCTCCCCTTCCCCGGTGGTGATGGCAAAGCCCAAGGGTCCCGCGGCGTCGTGGGGGGTGGCAAAGGGTGTCACCTCCATGCCGGCGATCTCGGTGGGCTGGGCGATCACCCGCAGGTCGGCCTCTGGGGGCACCATTTCGTGCTGGAAAAGGCTGTTCAGCGTTCCCGCCGAAGCATAAACCGGCAGGGGCAGCTTTTTCAGCAGCACCTTCAGCCCCTTCACGTGGTCGATGTGCTCGTGAGTGACCAAAATCCCCTGCAGGGTGGATAGATCGATATTACGCTGCTGCAGCGCGGTCAGGATGGCTTTACAGCTTACGCCGGCATCCACCAAAAGGGAGGCGCCGCCCGAGCTGACCACCATGCTGTTGCCGCTGGAGCCGCTGTATAATGCGCAAAAATTGGCCATGGAAGTTCTCCGATCAATTTCCGTGTGATGCAAAAACAGGGGCCGCGAGGGCCCCTGACGGCATACTTGCCTGTTTACAAAGCCTTGGGCATCTCGTTGGGATAGGTGCGAAGCTCAATGACGGCACCCAGCGACTGCAGCTTGCCCACAATGTTGTCGTAACCACGCATGATATGGCCGATCTCCTCCACCTCGGTGGTGCCCTCGGCAGCCAGGGCGGCAATGACCGCGGCAGCGCCGCCGCGCAGGTCGGTTGCCTTTACGGGGGCGGCCTTCAGCTTGGAAGGACCCACCACAACGGCCACCTTGCCATCCACCTGGATCTTGGCACCCAGGCGGTTCAGCTCGTCCACATAGCGGAAGCGGTTATCCCAAACGCCCTCGGTAACAATGCTGGTGCCTTCGGCCTGGGTCAGCATTGCGGTGATCTGGGGCTGCATATCGGTGGGAAAGCCGGGGTGGGGCATGGTTTTTACATTGATGCTGCGCAGGGGCACAGCGGGGTCACGCTTGATGCGCACCCAGTCGTCCCCCTCGATCAGTTCGGCACCGGCGGCTTCCAGCTTGTTGGTGATAGATTCCAGGTGCTTGGGGATGACGTTGCGGATGGTAACATCGCCGCCGGCGGTGGCAGCGGCAGCCAGATAGGTTCCGGCCTCGATCTGGTCGGGGATGACCGCGTAGGTGCTGCCGTGGAGCACATCAACACCGTAGATTTTGATGACATCGGTGCCTACGCCGCGCACATCGGCGCCCATGGAGTTGAGGAAGTTGGCCAGGTCAACGATGTGAGGTTCACGGGCGGCGTTTTCGATGACGGTCATGCCCTTTGCCTTAACGGCAGCCAGCATGATGTTGACGGTGGCACCCACCGAAACCTGGTCGAAATAGATACCTGCGCCGCTGAGGTTGGGGGCATCGGCATTGATCATGCCGGCGTCGATATCCACCGTGGCGCCCATGGCCTCAAAACCCATGATGTGCAGGTTGATGGGCCGCACGCCAAACTGGCAGCCGCCGGGCATCGAAACACTGGCGCGGCCGCAGCGGCCCAGCAGGCTTCCCAAAAAGTAATAGGAGGCACGCATGGTGCGGGCCAGTTCATAGGGGACCACAGGGTCGTTTATGTTGGTGGTGTCAATTTCAACGGTACGCTTGTCCAGCATACGCACAGAAGCGCCCAGTTCACGCAGAATGTGGAACAAGGCGGTAACATCGCTGATATTGGGAATATTTTCAAGTACGCAGACACCCTTTGCCAGAACGGTGGCGGGAATGATGGCAACAACGGCATTCTTTGCGCCGCTGATCTCAACTTCGCCCTCCAGCTTGTGTCCGCCTTCTATCAAAAGCTTTTCCAAAGCGGTCTTCCTCCCAAAAATTATTACATGCGGCGCCGCAGCGCCTATGTAGCATCCGTGCTGTGGATGCGGAAAATTCATTGCTGTTTGCAATGAACGCTATAGTCCATGTTTATTATAACACTTCCCGCACAAAAATAAAAGTGTTAACACAAGAAAGAAGCGGGTATTTTTATCCCCGCTTCCCTTTCCTGACCATCCATAAACCGGAAAAATTTTTGCCAAAGAAAAACGCTTACAGATACTTGGTGATGTCTTCCTTCATGCGCAGGGCCTCGCGGCGGGCGGCACCGGCAAAATCTTCGGCGGCGCAGCCTTCCTTCTGCCAGGCGGCGATCAGCCCACGGGAGGAGTTTACAATAGCGCCCGCGCCGTTGGCATCAAAAGCGCCAGCAACGTCAGCCCCGCCGCCGCCCTGGGCGCCGTAGCCGGGCACCAGGAAGAAGGTGTGGGGCATTTCCAGGCGCAGTTCCTTGAGCTGCTGGGGATAAGTGGCGCCCACAACAGCGCCCACGGCCGAATAGCCCTGTTCCCCAATGGTGCCTTCGCCCCAGCTTTCGCACATGGCGGCCATGGTGCGGAACACTTCCTTGCCATCCAGCAGCTTATCCTGCAGTTCGCCGGAAGAGGGGTTGGAGGTCTTTACCAGAACAAAAATACCCTTATCGTACTTTTTGCACAGTTCCACGGCGGGTTTGATGCCGTCGGTGCCCAGATAGCCGTTTACGGTCAGGGCGTCGCCATTGAAGGTGGCAAATTCCTGGTCGCCGATCTTGCTGACACCCAGATGGGCATCGGCATAGGCGGCCATGGTGGTGCCAATGTCACCGCGCTTGGCGTCGGTGATCACATACATCCCCTTTTGCTGGGCATAGGCGATGGTCTCCTGCAGCACCTTTACGCCCTGCCAGCCCCATGCTTCGTAAAAAGCGGCCTGGGGCTTAACAGCGGGAACAATATCGCACAGGGCATCAATAAGGCCCTTGTTGAAGGTCAAAAATGCCTGAGCAACACCTTCGGGGTTGGCGCCAAACTGGGCAAAGGCTTCCTTCTGAATAAATTCGGGAACGAACTTAAGCTGGGGGTCGAGGCCCAGAACGGTGGGATTCTGCTTTTCCTTGATGGATACAACAAGACGGTCAAAAGACATGGTGTTACTCCCTTCAGTTATTGTCACGGTGGACGATGCGTCCATCCTTGATGGTATATTTTACCCGTCCGATCAGGGTCTCGCCTGCAAAGACGGTGTTTTTGCTTTTGCTGTGGAATTTTGCAGGGTCTACGGTCCAGCGCTGGGTGGGGTCAAAAACCACCACATCGGCTGGTGCGCCAGGCTGCAGGGTGGGAACGGGCAGACCCAGAATGCGGCAGGGGTTTACGGTCATCATTTCCACCAGCCGCATCAAAGGGATGATGCCGGGTTCCACCAGGGCGGTGATGCATCCGGCCAAAGAGGTTTCCAGCCCAACAACGCCGTTGGGGGCCTTTTCAAAGTCGGCCTTTTCCTGGGCGGTATGGGGAGCATGGTCGGTGATGATGGCATCCACCGTTCCGTCGGCCACTGCCTGCAGCATGGCCTGACGGTCGCTTTCCTCACGCAGAGGGGGATTCATGCGGTAATTGGCGTCGCGGCTGAGCAGCTTTTCGTGGGTGTACAGCAGATAGTGGGCAGCCGTTTCGCAGGTGACGGGAGCGCCCGCGGCCTTGGCCCGGCGAACCGCGTCGGCGGCGCCTGCGGTGCTGACATGGCAGATG
>JAGAPB010000009.1 GCA_017847995.1 Oscillospiraceae bacterium | reverse complement strand
GGTGCTGGCCTTTTCCTGCCCGCTGAGCACACGCAGGGCGCCTTCGGCCAGGGCCTCCAGCTCGTTTTCGCCGGCGTGGGTGATCACAGGGCAGAGCATGTCCACACGCTTTTTGATCAGGGCGGTGAACCGCTGGTCATAGGCGATGCCGCCTGTCAGCACAATGGCGTTCACACGGCCCTCCAGCACGGCAAACATGGCGCCGATCTCCTTGCAGATCTGGTAGGCCATGCTGTCGATGACCAGCGAGGCGAATTCATCCCCCTGCTTGACCATGTTGCCGGCCTCGATCATGTCGTTGGTGTTCAGGTAGGAGTACAGGCCGCCCTTGCGCTGCACCTTTTCGATCATTTCCTGCTTGGTGTAGTCGCCGGAATAGCACATCTCGATGAGGGGCAGCAGGGGCAGGGAGCCGGTGCGGTCGGGGGTAAAGGCGCCGTCGCCGTCCAATGCGCTGTTTACGTCGATGACACGGCCATAGCGGTGGGCCGATACCGTGATGCCGCCGCCCATGTGCACCGCGATGAAGCGGCCGTCCTCGTAGGGCATGCCCAAACCACGGGCCACCTTGCGCAGCACCGATTTGGTGTTCAGCGCATGGAAGATGCTGCGCCGTTCAATGCCCGCCAGGCCGGAAAGCTTGGCCACAGGCTCCAGCTCGTCCACCACGATGGGGTCCACCACATAGGCGGGGATGCCCAGCTCGGCGCCGAATTCATAGGCGATCAGGCCGCCCAGCGAGGAGGCGTGGCTGGCGGCGCCGGGGCCGTTCAGGTCTTCCAGCATTTTTTCATTGATCTCATAGGTGCCCGATTCGATGGGGCGCACCATGCCGCCGCGGCCCACAACAGCCTGCAGGGTGTGCAGGCCGATGCCCGCTTTTTCCAGCGCCTGCTCGATCAGGGCCTTGCGGTAGGGCTTCTGGCTGGGGATGCTGCCCCATTCTTCCAGATCTTCGGCGCTGTGGCGCAGGGTGGCCTCCAGCACGGGGGCGTTGTCTTCAAAAACCGCCATTTTGGTGGAGGTGGAGCCGGGGTTGATAACAAGGATACGGTACAAACTCAAACCTCCTTTTGTGCGCTGCCCTGCACTTCAAAAATAAAGTTCCACTCGTGCAGGCGCTGCTCAAATTTGCTTGCTTCCAGGTTGGTCAGGTTCAGTTCCAGCATCATGGTGGAGGTGCGGGTGCCGGGCAGGGGCTCCACATTGATGCGGTCCAGGTTCCAGCCGTTGCGGCGGATAAACCCGGTGATGCGGTCCAGCACGCCAACGCTGTCTTTTACGATCATGGTATAGCGTTTTATCACAAAAAATCACTCCTGGCATACGGGACTTGAACCCGTGCGTTTTTCTGGATTAACTATAAATCCCAGCAAGCCGGTTTGTCAATAACCATTGACAGCGGGGAACAAAACCCTCATAATATTAACTGTATAACCCTGTGAAAAGGAATGAAAAACCATGCGAGTGATTACCGGTTCGGCCCGTGGCCGCAAACTGAAAACCCTGCCCACCCTGGATGTACGCCCCACCACCGACCAGGTGAAGGAGGCCGTCTTCAGCACCATCCAGTTTGAGGTGGAGGGTGCCATGTTCCTCGACCTGTTTGCCGGGTCGGGTCAGATGGGCATCGAAGCCCTCAGCCGTGGGGCACGCTTCTGCGTTTTTGTGGACAGCAGCCGCCAGGCCCAGGATGTGGTGCGGGATAATTTGGCCTCCACCGGCTTTGCAGGCAAGGCCCGCCTGGCCGCCATGGACAGCCTTGGCTTTTTGGCTACCGCCGCCGAACAGTTTGATATCGCCTTTTTGGACCCCCCTTATAACCAGGGCCTGCTGCCCAAGGTGCTGCCCCTGCTGGCCCCCAAAATGACCCACGGAGGCGTTATTTTGTGCGAACACCAGAAGGGCGAGGAACTGCCCGAAACGGCGGGAGAATTTAAAATTTACCGCACCTACCGCTATGGCAAGGTCATGGTCACCGCCTACCGCCGTCCCACCGACGAGCAGGACGCCTGACCGGAAAGGAAACAGCTATGAGCAAAACAGCGGTTTGCCCCGGCAGCTTTGATCCCGTTACCAACGGGCATTTGGACATCATCCGCCGGGCCAGCACTTTGTTTGACCACGTCATTGTGTTGGTGGTCATCAACCCCGACAAAACCCCCGTCTTCACCCCCGAAGAACGGGTGGACATGCTCCGCCGTGCCACCGCCGGTCTGCCCAATGTTTCGGTGGACAGCTACACCGGCCTGCTGATGGACTATGTGCGGGAAAAATCGGCCTGCGCCGTGGTCAAGGGACTGCGCGCCATGTCCGACTTTGAATATGAATTCCAGATGGCCCTGACCAATAAGACCCTGCTGCCCTATGCCGAAACGGTCTTTTTGACCACCAGCAGCCAGAATATGTTCCTCAGCTCCAGCCTGGTGAAGCAGCTTGCCCGCTTTGGCGGAGATATTTCGCAGTTTGTACCAAAAATGCTGCTGGAACAGATTTGGGCACGGCTTGGCTCCACGGAGGAGACCGCCGAAGCCCCATCACCTTCAAAGGAGGCCCAAGAATGAATATTGAAGAGATCCTGGATATGATGGATGATACTTTGGATAAAGCCTGGAGCCTGCCCATGAGCGGCGGCCGCTGCGTTGTGGATGTGGAGCAGATCCGCGAACTGCTGGACGAGATCCGCATCAACCTGCCCGGAGAGATCAAACAGGCCAAAAACATTGTGGCCGACCGCAACGAGATCTTGCGCGCCGCCAAGGCCGAGGCTGAGCAGCTTGTTCGCCGGGCCGAGGACCGCGCCCGCGTGCTGGTTTCGCAGGAAGTGGTGCTGAAGGAAGCCCAGGCCAAGGCCAACGAGCTGCTGAGCCAGACCCAAAGCCGCACCAAGGAAATGAAAGCTGCCGCCCAGGAATTTTCCGACAGCCGTTTGCGCGAAACCGAAGAAAGCCTGACCCGCGCCCTGGCCGACCTGCGCGAGACCCGCCAGAAGCTGAAAACCACCGGTAGAAATCAGCTGTAAATATCGGGAAATTCTTCCAATTTTATCCTTTTTTGACGACGCAGGGAACTTGATGTCAAAAAAGAAAAAATGTTGGTTGCAAAAACAGAAAAGAATGGCATAAAACAGCCGTTTTTCCCCTCAAACCAGAGGGGGGAAGCGGCTGTTTTTTGTTGTGCTTTTTTACCGATTGGATGACCGATATTTTGTAAAAAATTTGCAAGGCTTTCTAATGAATTTTTCTTGCAAAACAGGGGTACAGCGGTTATAATGGGTGTATAAGTGGTGAAAAGTGTATCTAAGTGGGTTAAAATGGAGCGAAAATCGCTCCCGACCCACTGATTTGTGGACTTTTGAAGCAAAGGAGGCGGGAAGATGCTGACAGGTGAATACCAGTACACACTGGACCCCAAGGGCAGACTGAACTTTCCCGCCCGTTTGCGGGAAGAGCTGGGAGAACGCTTTGTTGTGACCAAGGGCCTGGACGGCTGTTTGTTCGTCTATGGCATGGAGGAATGGCAGCGCATCCTTGAAAAACTGAAGGAGCTGCCCCTTTCCAGCGCACGCCACCTGCAGCGCTTTTTGGCCTCGGGTGCCGCCGAAGTGGAGCTGGACAAGCAGGGAAGAATTCTGCTTCCCCCGGTGCTGCGTGAATACGCAGCCCTGGAAAAGGACATCATCGTGGCCGGCGTTATCAGCCGTGCCGAAATTTGGAGCAAATCGGCCTGGGAACAGGGCCCCCTGCAAACTTCCCCCGATCTGATCGCCGAAGAAATGGAAAAATTGGGCTTCTAAGGGACATACTACTTCCAACGAAGGGAGGACAAGCCTCGTGGATTTTGAACACATTCCGGTTTTGCTGGAAGAATGCCTGGAGGGGCTTGCCATCCGACCCGATGGGATCTATGTGGACGGCACCGCCGGAGGTGCCGGTCATTCCAGCCAGATCGCCCGCCGCCTGACCACAGGCCGCCTGCTGGCGCTGGACAAAGACCCCGATGCCCTTAAAATCGCATCCCAGCGGCTGGCCCCCTATCCCGCCGCAAGCGTACACCAAACCGATTTTGCCGACCTGGCCAATGTGCTGGACCGGGAAGGCATTGAACAGGTGGACGGCATCCTGCTGGACCTTGGGGTTTCTTCCCACCAGTTGGATACCCCCGAACGGGGTTTTTCCTACAGCGCCGACGCCCCCCTGGATATGCGCATGAGCCAAAGCGGCCTCAGCGCAGCCGATGTGGTCAACACCTGGGCGCCCGAAGACCTGCTGCGCATCCTGCGGGAATACGGCGAAGAACGGTTTGCCTCCCGCATTGTGCACAACATCGTGGAGGCCCGCGAAAAGGCCCCCCTCACCTCTACCTCCCAGTTGGTGGATATCATCTACGCTTCCATTCCGGCCAAGGCCCGCGCCGAAGGCGGCCACCCCGCCAAGCGCACCTTCCAGGCCATACGCATCGCCGTCAACGGCGAGCTGGATTCCCTTACCCGCTGCCTCAACACCGCCTTTGAACGGTTGGCACCGGGCGGAAGATTTGTCATCATCACCTTCCACTCGCTGGAAGACCGCATCGTAAAACAAAGTTTTGCCGGCTACTGCAAGGGCTGCACCTGCCCGCCCGATTTTCCGGTGTGCGTCTGCGGCAACAAGCCCAAGGCAAAGCTTATCAACCGCAAGCCCATCGTGGCCAGCGCCGAAGAGCTGGAGCACAACCGCCGCAGCAAGTCCGCCAAGCTGCGCATCATCGAGAAACTTTAAGCAACCCCCTGAACTTGGAGGAAAGGAGACAACGACATGGCTGCCAACAACGCTGCATACGATTTTTCCCGTTTTGAAACGGCCGAAGCGCCCAAGGCCGCCCCTGCCGCTGCCAAACAGCCCCAGCTGCGCGTGGTCACAAACCGCCGCCCTGTGGCCAAAACCAATCCTCTGCCCAAGGTTGGGGTGGTGCTTCTGCTGGTGGTCATGATCGTCATGGTCATCTACAGCCAGGTGATGCTTTCCGAGCTTTCTTCGCAGATCAGCGCCGCCGAGGCACGCCTGACCGCCCTGGAAAGCGAAAGCACCCGCCTTTCGGCTCAGCTTACCACCGCCGGGTCCTCCCAGGTGCTGGAGGAATACGCCACCACCAAGCTTGGCCTTTCCAAGATGGAATCCAACCAGATCACTTATGTGAATATGCACGAACAGGACCGCAGCCAGATCACTGCCAAGGGTCAGGAAAAAACCGGCGCGGAGATGATTTCCGGTACTGCGGGGGAAATCATGGAATACCTGAAACTGAAATAAAATAAGATTACATCAGCTAAGGGTTAAGGAAATGATTTTCTTAGCTCTTAGCTTTTCTTTTATTTAGGGCCGTGGAGGAAACACAAATGGCAAAAGACACCGGAAAAGGAATGCGCTTACGTATGATACTCGTCATGCTGTTTATGACGCTGGTTTGTATGGGTGTGCTGATATACCGTCTGAGTGTGCTGCAGATCACCGGCGGGCAGGAGTACCAGCAGCGGGCCGTGGCCCAGCAGATGCGCTCGGTTTCCATCAACGCCAACCGGGGCACCATCTATGACCGCAACGGCAAGGAACTGGCCACCAGTGCCACCGTGTGGAACGTCATCCTGGTGCCGGCCTACATCGAGGACGAAGAGGTGGAGCCCATCGCCGCCGGCCTGGCCGAAATTTTGGGCAAGGAAAAAGATGAAATTGCCGCCCGCTGCGCCAACAAGGAGCGCTACTACGAGTTGGTGGGCAATAAGGTGGAAGAAGAGACCGCCCAGAAGGTGCTGGCCCTGGCCGAACAACTTGGCACCAAAGGCATCACCCTGGAAGAGGACACCAAGCGCTACTACCCCTATGGCGACCTGGCCGCCCAGGTGCTGGGCTTTACCGGCAGCGAAAACAAGGGCGCCTACGGCATAGAAGCCTACTATGAAGAAACCCTGGCCGGAACCCCCGGCCGCAAAGTTTCGGCCCAAAACGCCATGGGCACCGACCTGGACTTCCAGTACAAGGAACTGTATGAGGCCAAGGAAGGCAACAGCCTGGTGCTGACCATCGACGAGACCATCCAGCACTATCTGGAAAAACATCTGGAAACGGCTGTGATCGAGCACAATGTAAAGAACGGCGCTGCCGGCATCATCATGGATGCCAACACCTGCGAAGTGCTGGCCATGGCCACCGCCCCCGACTTTGACCCCAACAAGCCCCTGGAGCTGGGCGACCCCAACAAGCAGGCCCAACTGGAACTGCTGGAAGAGGACAGTGAGGAATACAACGAGTTTTTGCGCCAGGCCCAGTATGACCAGTGGCGCAACAAGGTCATCAGCGACCCCTATGAACCCGGCTCGGTATTCAAGATCGTTACCGCCGCCACCGCCCTGGAAAACGGCGTTGCCAGCCTCAACGATACCTTTGAATGCACCGGCAGCACCACCGTAAGCGGCAACCGCTTCGGCTGCTGGAAGGCCGCCGGCCACGGGGTGCAAACCTTCACCCAGGCCATCGAAAATTCCTGCAACCCGGCCTTTATCGCCATCGGCGCCCGCATCGGCGGCGCTGATTTTTACGAAGCCTTTGAACGCTACGGCCTGGCCGAGCCCACCGGCATCGACCTGCCGGGCGAGGCCGACAACGCCGGGCTGGTGCAAAGCTATACCAACCTGACCAAGGAAGGCGGCGTGGAACTGGCCTCCACCTCCTTTGGCCAAACCTTTAAGGTGAGCGCCCTGCAGCTTTGCACGGCGGTGTGTGCCTCGGTCAACGGCGGCACCCTCTACCAGCCCTATATCGTCAAGCAGGTGCTGGACCCCGAAGGAAACGTCATTTCCACCACCCAGCCCGAAGCCAAACGCCAGGTCATTTCGGAAGAAACCTCCGAGACCATTCGGTACCTGACCGAAATGGTGGTCAAGGAAGGCTCCGGCCGAAATGCCACCATTCCCGGCTACCGCATCGGCGGCAAAACCGGTACTTCCGAAAAAATCGACCTGCTCATCCAGACCGGCCGTGACGAAAACATCCTTTCTTTTGTCGGCATTGCCCCGGCCGATGATCCCCAGATCGTCTGCCTGATCATGCTGGATGAACCCACCCTGGAAAACGCCTTTGGTTCCACCATCGCCGCCCCCGTTGTGGGCGCTGTGCTTTCCGAGGTGCTGCCCTATTTGGGCATCGACCCCGAATATAGCGACGAAGAACTGGCCAACATGGATATAACGGTGGGCAACTATGTGGGCATGGTGCCCCACGACGCCCAGGCCGCCCTGACCCAGAAGACCCTGAAGGCACGCATCATCGGCGACGGCGGCACCGTCATCGCCCAGGTGCCCAGCAGCGGCGAGGATATTCCCCGCGGCGGCACCGTGGTGCTGTATACCGACCAGCTCAGCCAGGAAGACACCGTGGTGGTACCCGGCGTCATCGGCATGAGCGGCGCCGAAGCCAACCGCACCATCGTCAACGCCGGACTGAACATCAAGGTGAAGGGCGTTGACACCGAACTGCCCGGCGCCGTGGCTGTTCGCCAAAGCCCGGCCGAAGGGGAAAGCGTTCCCCCCGGCACCATTATCACCGTAGACTTTTTGGATCTTACTACCGACGGCTGATGCCGTTCCCAAAGGAGGGGAGCCTCTTATGAATCTATATCAGTTGCTGGAAGGCCTGCAGTGCAGTCAAGTTCCCGCCGACCGCCAAATTGGGTCGGTTGTGGTCGATTCCCGCCAGGTAAAGCCGGGCGACCTGTTTGTCTGCCTTGTGGGCGAGCGTGTGGACAGCCACAACTTTGCCGCCAAAGCGGTGGAACAGGGGGCTGCCGCCGTGGTCTGCCAGCGTGACCTGGGTTTGGATTGCCAGGTGCTGGTGGAAAACACCCGCGCCGCCTATGGCATCATCTGCTGCAACCTTTTCGATAATCCCGCAAAGAAAATCAGAATGGTGGGTGTTACCGGCACCAACGGCAAAACCACCATCACCACCCTGATCCATCATATCCTGCAGGACTGCGGCCACAAGGCCGGGCTGATCGGCACCGTTTACACCGAGATCGGCGATATGATCATTCCCGCCAAATACACCACCCCCGACCCCATGGTGCTGCAAAGCACCCTGGCCCGCATGGTGCAGGCCGGATGCGAGTTTGTGGTGATGGAGGCCTCCTCCCACGGGCTGGACCAGCGCCGCCTGGAGGGCTGCCGCTTTGAAACAGCGGTCTTCACCAACCTCACCCAGGATCACCTGGATTACCACCACACCATGGAAAACTATTATCAGGCCAAAAAGCTGCTGTTTGGCATGTGCGAAAAGGCGGTCATCAACCTGGATGACCCCACCGGACGCCGCCTGCTGGAAGAGGTGGATTGTCCCTGTGTCACCTTTTCCACCAGCAACAATGCCGCCGACTACACCGCCAACGACATCCAGCCCAGCCAGTTGGGCAGCAACTTTGCCGTTGTGGGCATGGGGGTCATCTCCCGTGTCAAGCTTGCCATGCCGGGCGATTTTTCGGTCTCCAACGCCATGGCGGCCATTTCCTGCTGCGTGGGCCTGGGCCTGGAACTGGAGGATGTCTGCCGCAGCCTGACCAACTGTCCCGGCGTCAAGGGCCGCGCCGAACTCATCCACCGGGATGAAACCGGCATGATCATCCGCGATTTTGCCCACACCCCCGACGGGCTGGAAAAGATTTTGGCCGCCCTGCGCCCCTTTGCCAAGGGCCGCATCGTCACCCTGTTCGGCTGCCCCGGCAACCGTGACGCCACCAAACGGCCCAAAATGGCCAAGGCCGTGGCCCAGGGGTCCGATTTTGTCATCCTTTCTTCCGATAACCCCCGCGACGAAGACCCCGACGCCATCATCGCCGATGCTCTGGTGGGCTTCGAGGGGATGGATGTGCCCTATGTGGTCATGCCCAACCGTTACGATGCCATTTTGTGGGCCTTGCAAAATCGCCGGCAGGATGATATCCTTCTTCTGGCCGGAAAGGGGCACGAAGATTACCAGGTGCTCAAGGACGAGACCATTTATTTTGATGAAAAGGTCATTGTGGAAAACCTGATGAACCATCGGCAATAAGCCGGAGAGGAACGACCATGGAAGCTGTAAAACTGACCCTGCTGGCCGCCGCAATGGGCTGCGAAACCGCGGTGGAAGCCGACATCACCCATATTTGCACCGACACCCGCAAGCTGACCCCCGGCTGTTTGTTTGTCGCCCTGAAGGGCGAAACCTTTGACGGGCACCGCTTTGTAAAAACTGCCCTGGAACAGGGTGCGGCTGCCGCTGTGGTGCACCAGCCGGTGGAGGATGTGGACCAGGATAAACTGCTGGAGGTCATGGACACCCAGGATGCCCTGTTGGATATGGCCTCGGTCTACCGCGACCAATTCCCCGAACTGAAGCTGGTGGCCGTGACCGGCAGTGTGGGCAAAACCACCACCAAAGACTTCATTGCCTGTGTGGTTTCGGCGGGCTACAACACCCACAAAACCCAGGGCAACCAAAACAACGAGATCGGCGTGCCTGCCACCATCTATGGCCTCACCAAAGAACACGGCGCCGCCGTGGTGGAAATGGGCATGCAGGGCCTGGGCGAAATTCTCGACCTCACTTTGGCGCTGCACCCCACCATTGGCGTCATCACCAACATCGGTGTTTCCCACATCGAGCGCCTTGGCAGCCGTGAAAATATCCTCAAGGCCAAACTGGAACTCTGCGAAGGGCTGGAGGACGGTGCGCCCCTCTTCCTGTGCGGCGACAACGACCTGCTGGCCACCGTGGAAGAACCCCGCCTGGAAACTATTTTTTATGGCATTGAAAATCCCGCCTGCGCCATCCGCGGCGGAGAGATAAAAGAAGAAGGGGACAGCACCTCCTTTGTCATTATGGCCGAGGGCCAAACATGGCAGGCGGTCATCCCCTGTGTGGGCCGCCACAATGTGCTAAACGCCCTGGCAGCATTTGGCGTGGGGCGCAAGCTGGGCATTCCGGCCGAGCGCTGCATTGCCGCTTTGGCAGATTATCAGCCCTCCGGCATGCGTCAGCATATTGTGCGCCTGGGCGGTGTTACCATGGTGGAGGACTGCTACAACGCCAGCCCCGATTCCATGCGGGCCGCCCTTACCACTCTGAAGGATTACCCCTGCAGCGGCCGCCGCATCGCCGTGCTGGCCGATATGCTGGAGCTGGGCCACATTGCCGAAGAAAGCCACCGCAGCACCGGAAAACTTGCGGCCCAATGCGCCGATATGCTGTTTTGCTATGGTCCCCTTGGCAGGCTGTACGCCCAGGGAGCCGCCGAAGCAGGCCTGCGGCAGGCCCATTGGTTTGCCCAAAAGGCCGACCTGGCCGAGGCTTTGTGCGGGCAGGTGCAGCCCGGCGACGTGGTTTGGGTCAAGGCCAGCCGCGGCATGAAGCTGGAAGAAGTGCTGGGCACCCTGCAGGCCAGGCTGGAACAATGACATAATACCCAAAGAGGTTTGGGTTCAAAAGGAGTTTGGGAAGTATGAATACGTGGATGATCGTGGCGGCTTTGGCAGCCTTTGGTGTTACCGCCCTTTCGGGCCTTGTGCTGGTGCCCTGGCTGCGCAAGCTCAAATATGGCCAGACCATTTTGGACATTGGCCCCAAGTGGCACGAAAAAAAGCAGGGCACCCCCACCATGGGCGGCATCATGTTTATGCTGGGCATCACCGTTGCCGTGGCGGTCTGCTGGCCCTGGATGGCCAAGGCCACCGGCCTTGCCGGGCAGCCCGACGCATCGGTCATGGGCGCCCGCGTGCTCTATGGCATGATCATGGCCCTGCTGTTTGGTCTCATCGGCTTTTTGGATGACTACATCAAGGTGGTCAAAAAGCAGAACATGGGCCTGACCGCAAAGCAGAAGATGGCCATGCAGCTTGCTGTTTCGGCTGCCTACATCATCGCCATGCAGCTTAACGGCGGCCTTTCCACCATTGTGGATATCCCCTTCCTGGGGCAGCTTGACCTGGGCTGGCTGTTCTATCCCTTTGCCATCGTCATCATCATTGCCGGCACCGTCAACGCCGTAAACCTTTCGGACGGGTTGGACGGCCTGGCCTCTTCGCTGGTGTTTGTGGCTGCGCTGGCCTTCCTGGTCATTGCAACCATGCTGCAGCTTTGGGGCGCCGCCCTGATGTCTGCCGCCCTGGCAGCCGGCTGCATCGGCTTCCTTGTTTGGAACTTCTATCCCGCCAAGGTGTTTATGGGCGATACCGGCTCCCTCTTCCTGGGCGGTATGCTGGTGGCCATCGCCTTCGGTTTGGGTCTGCCTATCTTTTTGGTTCCTGTGGGCATCGTCTTTATCTGCGAGGTGCTTTCGGTGGTCATCCAGACCACCTACTTCAAGCTGACCCATGGCAAGCGCATCTTCAAAATGTCGCCCATTCACCATCACTTTGAGATGTGCGGCATGACCGAGGTGCAGATCGTTATGATGTTTTCGGCAGTGGGCGTCCTGGGCGGCGTTCTGGCCGTTCTGGCAGCCGCTGTGCTGTAAATAAACTGTTCCACCACCCAAAGGAAGGAGGGATCCCGTGGGCTTATTCAAAAACAAAAAGGAAGGCCAGCCCCTGCAGGCCGAAAAAGGCACCGTGGATTCCAGCTTTTTGGTTTTGGTGCTCATCGTTCTCACCTGCGGCCTGGTCATGATGTTCTCGGCCAGCTACGCCTATGCCTACTATTACTTTGACAACAGCTTTCACTTTATCACCCGCCAGCTTTTCTTTGCGGTGCTGGGCGTGTTTGTTATGATGGTGGTCTCCTTTGTGGATTACCATGTTCTGCACCGCTTTGTGGTGCCTGTTATGGCGGTGACGGTGGTGCTGCTGGTGGTGGTGCTTTTCATGCCCGAGATCAACTACGTTCACCGCTGGATCAACCTGGGCTTTACCACCTTCCAGCCTTCCGAGTTCGCCAAATTCTCGGTGGTGCTCAGCTTTGCCCACCTCATCTCGGTCAACTATTCCCGGATGAAGACCTTCAAGTACGGCATCCTGCCCTTTGCCCTCATTCTGGGTGTCTTTGCCGTTCTGCTGATGCTGGAGCCCCACCTTTCGGCCACCGTTCTCATCTGCCTCATCGGCGCTGTTATGATGTTTGTCGGCGGCAGCAACCTCAAGTGGTTTGCCCTTGTGGCTGCTGTGGGGGTAGCCGGATTGGCCCTTGCCGCCATGAATGAGGATATCATCGCCTATGCCACCAGCCGTTTTGCCTATTGGCTCGACCCCTTCTCTGACCCTCAGGGCAAGGGCTACCAGACCCTCCAGTCGCTGTACGCCATCGCTTCGGGCGGGCTGCTGGGGCTGGGCATCGGTCAATCCCGCCAGAAGTACCTCTACCTGCCCGAACCCCAGAACGACTTTGTTTTCGCTGTTGTGTGCGAGGAGCTGGGCTTTGTGGGGGCAGTATTCATCATCCTGCTGTTCGCACTGCTGATCTGGCGCGGCTTTGCCATTGCCGCCAAAGCCCGCGACCGCTTCGGCTCCATGCTGGCGGTGGGCCTTACCACCCAGCTTGGCCTGCAGGTCATTCTCAACATCGCGGTTGTTACCAACACCATACCGAATACCGGCATTTCCATGCCCTTCTTTTCCTATGGCGGTACGGCGCTGGTCATGCTGCTGGCCCAGATGGGGGTCGTCCTTTCGGTCTCGCGCCAAAGCTCGCTGCCCAAGGAATAAATACGACCAAAAATATCCGTTACAATTGTTTTGCGAAAGGAACGGTTTTATGAAGATCCTGTTTGCCTGCGGCGGAACCGCCGGCCACATCAATCCCGCCCTTGCGGTGGCAAATTATATCCGGGAGCAATACCCCGAGGCGGATATCCGCTTTGCGGGCAACCCCCGGGGCATGGAAGCCCGTCTGGTGCCCCAGGCGGGATATCCCTTTTTGCCCATCCGTGTCATGGGCCTGCAGCGCCGCCTCAGCCTCAAAAATATCAAGCTGAACATTCAGGCGGCCTGCCTGCTGCTTACCGCCACCAGCCGTGCCAAAAAGCTTATTTCTGATTTTGGCCCCGATGTAGTGATGGGCACCGGCGGCTATGTCAGCGGCCCTGTGGTGCTTACCGCCGCCAAGATGGGCATTCCCACCGTAAGCCACGAGCAGAACGCCTTTCCCGGGCTGACCACCAAGGCCCTTTGCGCCAAGGTGGACAAGATGCTGCTGGCCACCGAGGCGGCCAAAAAGCATCTGCCCCAGGACCGGGAATACATCGTGACAGGCAACCCTGTTCGGCAAGAGATCGTCACCAGCGACCGTGCCGCCGCCCGTGCCAAGCTGGGCGTGGGGGACCGCATCTGCATCCTTTCCTTTGGCGGCAGCCTGGGTGCCGACCGCATCAATGAAGCTGTTTCCACCCTGATGGCCCAAAACAGCCACCGGGATGACATCCACCACATCCACGCCACCGGCGCCTATGGCGTCGAGGATGTTCCCATGTTCTTGCAGCAGCAGGGGGCAAACTATCCCAACCCCCACCTGGATATTCGCGAGTATATCCACGATATGCCCGACTGTCTGGCCGCCGCCGACCTGGTCATCAGCCGTGCCGGGGCAACCTCCATCAGCGAGCTGCAGGCTGCGGGCAAGGCTTCGGTGCTCATTCCTTCGCCCAATGTGGCCGAAAACCACCAGTACCATAACGCCATGGCCCTGCAAAACCGCCAGGCCGCCGTTGTGCTGGAAGAAAAAGACCTGAGCGGTCAAAGCCTGTGCGATGTGGTAAACGACATCCTTTCCCAGCCCGGAAGGCTGGCCGAACTGGGCGCCAACGCCGCCAAAATGGCCATTATGGATGCCAACCGCCGCATTGCCGGCGAGGTTTTGGCTCTCATCGGCTCTCGAAGCAAATAAACCCATTTTGCCGCAGGAACCCCAACTCTGCGGTGGGCATAAGATGTTCATGCGGGGAGAAATTCGCCCCAGCCATCCAGGAAAGGATGAACAGAGATGCCCGAATATTTGATAAAAGGGGGAACCCCGCTGTGTGGCCAATTGGCGGTGCACGGAGCCAAAAACGCGGCTCTGCCCATTTTGGCGGCAGCGCTGCTGTGCGGGCGTTCGGTCATACATAATTGCCCCGACCTGACCGACGTTGCCGCCGCGCGCAATATCCTGCACTATCTGGGCTGCTCCACCACCCAGCGGCAGGGCACCGTAACGGTGGAATTTACAGGAGGGGGAGATTACCGCATCCCCGACCGGCTGATGCGGGCCATGCGTTCCTCCATCGTCTTTTTGGGGGCGGTCATCGGACGCTATGGCATGGCCGAGGTCAGCATGCCCGGCGGCTGCGAGCTTGGCCCACGCCCCATCGATATGCACCTTGCCGCCCTGCGAAAGCTGGGGGTACAAATCGACGAAAGCGGCGGTGTGCTGCGCTGCACCACCCCCAAGGGGCTGCACGGTGCTTCCATCACTCTGCCCTTCCCCAGCGTGGGGGCCACCGAAAATGTGATGCTGGCCGCCTGCCTGGCCCGGGGCGAGACCCGCCTGAGCAATGCCGCCCGGGAGCCGGAGATCACCGACCTGGCCGACTTCCTCAACGCCGCCGGGGCAGACATCCGCTTTGCCAGCGACGGCAGTATCCTCATCACCGGGGTACAGGCGCTGACCGGCTGCGAACACCGGGTCATCCCCGACCGTATTGCCGCCTCCACCTATCTTTCGGCCGCGGCAGTTACCGGAGGAGAGATTATCCTGACCCATGTGTGTCCCGACCACCTTTCGGCAGTGCTGCCTGTTTTTGAAGAAGCGGGCTGTACCCTTGTGTGCGGCGCCGACACCATCGGCCTGCAGGCACCCCAACGCCTGAACAGCCTGGGCACGGTGCGCACCATGCCCTATCCCGGGTTTTCCACCGATGCCCAGTCCACCATGCTTTCCATGGCCGCACTGGCCAGGGGAACTTCGGTTTTTATCGAAACCATCTTTGAAAGCCGCTATAAACAGGTGGGCGAGCTGGTGCGTATGGGGGCAAATATCCGGGTGGAAGGCCGTGTTGCCGTTGTGGAAGGGGTCAGCCAATTGCAGGGAGCGGTGATGAGCTGCACCGACCTGCGGGGCGGCGCGGCGCTGGCTGTGGCTGCCTTGGCCGCAAAGGGCGAAAGCCGACTGCGGCAGATCCACCACATCGCCCGGGGCTATGAAAATTTTGATTTGAATTTGCAAAAACTGGGGGCGCAGATCACAAGGGTGTGACCTGCGCATCCCATACAATATTTTGAAGAGGGGAGGGAACACCATGGGGCTGTTTCGTAAAAAGAAGGCCAAAAAGCGCGGTGATCGTGGACAGGCCGTGCAGCAGGAACAGGCCGTTGTGGCCCAACCGGCCCAGGCCAAACGCCGCAGGCGCCGCCGCAAAAGGCATAAGAGCAACCGCATCCTTTACTATATTCTGGTGCTGCTCATTCTGGCCATCGTGGGCGTGACCCTTTCCCTCACCGTTTTCTTTAAAATCACTGCCATTACGGTCAAGGGGGTAAACAAATACCCCGTTGAGGCCATCCAGCAGCTCACCGGCATTTCGGTGGGGGATAACCTCTTCCGGGCAGACCTGAAAACCGCCAGGGCCAAGATCATGGAACTGCCCTATGTGGAGGAGGTTGCCCTCAAACGGACCTATCCCCCCGTCATTGTGGTGGAAGTGACCCAGGCCAAGCCGGTGGCGGCTCTGGAAGAAGCCAACGGCGGCTATACCCTCATCAGTGCCGACGGACGCATTCTGGAGCGTGACGCCCAACTGCCCGCCGAGCTGCTGCCCATCAGCGGCGCCGAACTGCAGGGCAACCCCGGCGACTATCCCGCCCAGGCCCCCAAAAAGGCCTCTGAAGAAGAACTGGCCCTGGCCGAAGAATCGGCCGAGATCATCCGCATGACCAACTATCTGCTGCAGGCGCTGGAAGAAAGCGGTCTTGTGCTGCAGGAGGTGGATTTTTCCGACCGTTATAACATCCTTGCCCAATACAGCGAGGATATCGTTGTTGAGTTCGGCAGCGAAAGCGAGCTTGCCCGAAAGATGAAGCTGGTGCGTGAGGTCATTGACAACCAGCTGGAGGCCGGCTTCCGCGGCGTGCTGTATGCCGGTACGGTGGGCAAGGTTTGGGCCGACCCCGAAAACAATGTTCCCGAGATCTCCATCCCCGACCACTATGTTTTTGACGAAAAAACCGGAACCTATGTGGACCCGGCCGAGCTGCAGCCCAAACAACCGGCCCAGCCGGCGCAAGAGGATGGGGAAGAGGACGAAGAAGAGGAAGAGTAAAACAGACACCCCTCACAAGATTTTGAGGGGTGTTTTTGTTTTTTGGCTATCTGTTGTGGTTTTTTGCGCAAATTTCCTTGTTTCAATCAGCGTAAATCAACCGTTTTCTATTGATTCATACCCCGAAATCTGTTAAACTTTAAGAAAGTATATTCTACCGACTTTCAGCATCTTTTCTTGCTGTTATAGATCGCATTTGGGGAGGAAGTATAAATGTCCATGAATAACATCGATCTGGATTTTGAACAGGACACCATAGTTCCCATCAAGGTAATTGGTGTTGGCGGTGGCGGCGGCAATGCCGTCAACCGTATGATCACCTCCGGCCTGAATACCGTTGCTGAATATGTCAGCATCAACACCGACCCCATGGCCCTCAAGTACTCCAAGGCTACCTATAAACTGCACATCGGCGGCAGACGTACCGGCGCCGGCGGCAAGCCCGAAGAAGGCCGCCTTGCTGCCGAAGAAAACCGCGACGATGTGGCTGCCGCCATCGGCAAGGATACCCAGATGGTATTCATCACCGCCGGCATGGGCGGCGGCACCGGCACCGGCGGCGCTCCCGTTGTGGCCGAAATTGCCCGCGACATGGGCGTACTTACCGTTGGTGTTGTTACCAAGCCCTTTGAATTTGAAGGCCGCCACCGCATGCGCCAGGCCGATGAAGGCATTGCCGAACTGCGCAAGCACGTGGATGCCCTGGTGGTCATCCCCAATGACCGCCTGAGCTGCATTTCGGAAGAAAAGATCACCCTGTTCAACGCCTTCTCCATTGCCGACGACGTGCTGCGTCAGGCAGTGCAGAGCATTTCCGACCTGATCAACCAGCCCGGCATGATCAACGTTGACTTTGCCGACGTGGTTTCTATCATGAAGGATGCCGGCTATGCCCACATGGGCGTTGGCCAGGCCACCGGCGACCGCAAGGCCGAAAAGGCTGCCCAGGCTGCCATTTCTTCCCCCCTGCTGGAAACCTCCATCAACGGCGCCAAGGGCGTTCTGCTCTACTTTGTCGGTTCTTCCGACCTGGGCCTGGACGAAATTTCCACCGCGGCCAACATGGTCCACGACGCCGCCCATCCCGACGCCAACATCATTTGGGGGGTTACCCTGGATGACAGCATGAACGATGAACTGAAGGTCACCGTCATTGCCACCAACTTTGAAAACGAAGACACCCCCGGCATCAGCCTGCCCCCCTGGCACGCTGCCGAGGCTGCCCCTGCTGAAGCAAAGCCCGAAGAAACCCAGCAGCCCGCCGAAGAAAAGCCCGAGGAGGAAGCCCCTGCCGCCAACAAGGATGACGATGATGACGACTGGAGCGCTCTGGTAAGAATTTTTCAAAGATAAAACATGATCCTTCCGCGCCCGCCGGAGATCCGGCGGGCCTCTTTTTCGCAAAGCGAAGTTTTTGTTAGGAGAGAACGATGATGCGTCAAAGCGGTGTAATCCTGCACATTTCTTCCCTGCCCTCGCCCTATGGCATTGGCAGCATGGGGACCGAGGCCCGCCGGTTCGTCGACTTTTTGGCACAGGCCGGCCTGCGCTACTGGCAGATTTTGCCCCTGGGCGAAACCAACGAAAGCAATTCCCCCTACCAGTCCCCCAGTGTGTTTGCCGGCAACCATCTTTTTATCGACCTGCGTCAGCTTTGTGCCGATGGGCTGCTGGAGCAGGCCGAGATCGATTCGGTTTATTGGGGCAGCGATCCCCGCCGGGTGAATTATCCCGCCGTAAAAAGCGGCCGCAACCTGCTGCTGCGCCGGGCCTGGGACCGCTGCGGCGACCGCCTGGACAAAGAGCTGGAAGCCTTTGCACAGAGCAACAGCTACTGGCTGCCCGACTATGCCCGTTTTATGGTGATGCAGGAACTGGGCGACACCCTGCCCGAAAGGCTGCGTATGGGCCTTCTGGCTCGCTCGGAAGAGGCACTGCGGGAGTTTGACCGAAGCTATGGCCGCTATCTCTACTATTATTACTTCCTCCAGTACCTGTTCCAGAAACAATGGCAGCAGCTGAGGGAATATGCCAACGGCAAGGGAATCTCCTTCATTGGGGATATCCCCATCTATGTTGCGGCCAGCAGCGCCGACGTTTGGGCACACCCCGAGTTATTCTGTCTGGACGGAAACGGGCAGATGGCAGACCAGGCCGGCTGCCCGCCCGACGGTTTTTCGGCTGTGGGCCAGATGTGGGGCAACCCCCTTTACAACTGGCAGGAAATGGCCAAACAGGACTATAAATGGTGGGCCGAACGCCTGAAGCAGTGTCACCTGCTTTGTGACAAGGTGCGCCTGGACCACTTCCGCGGCTTCGAGGCTTATTACAGCATCCCTGCCAATGCCGAAACCGCCCTGGAAGGCCATTGGATCGAGGGCCCCGGCGTTGCATTTTTTGATTCCATGAAGTGCCAGGTGGAAGGCCTGGACCTGATCGCCGAGGATCTGGGTACCCTTACCGATGGGGTGCACCAACTGCGCCAGGCGGTGGGCTGCCCCGGCATGGCGGTGCTGCAGTTTGCCTTTGACGGCGACAACAGCAACACCTACCTGCCCCACAACATGACCCGCGACCGCATCATGTACACCGGCACCCACGACAACGACACCCTGTTGGGCTGGTGGCAGTCGCTGCCCGAATGGCAGCGCAGCTACTGTGGCTTTTACGCCCGCCCCGGCTGGGAGCGCCCCTGGTGGGACATGATGGGCACCGCCTGGGCCACTGTCTGCGACCTGGCTATGGCCCAGATGCAGGACTTTCTGGGTCTGGACGGAAGCTGCCGCATGAATGTTCCCGGCAAAACCGAGGGGAACTGGGGCTGGCGCATGCTGCCTGGAGAGGCCACCGATGACCTTGCCCGCAGCATCCGTGACCTGAACCACCTTTATTGCCGCGACAACTGAACAAAAAAATCCCCCTGACAGCCGTCAGGGGGATTTGTGCTTTTGTGTTGCTTTTAGCCTTCGGCCAAGACTCGTTCCAGGGCCTTGCGGGCAAAGGTATCATCATAGTCGCCCATCTCGTCCCCCAGCAGGGTGGTCAGCAGGTGGCGCAGCAGGGCGGGGTTGCGTTCCAGGATGGGGCCCATCTGCCAGGTGGCGAAAAAGTTTTTGTAATGGGTGCCTTCCAGGCCGGTGGCTTCGGTGCCGTCGCAGGCGCCGCGTTCGATCTGGAACAGGGGAGAGGTGTTTTCGCCCACAATGTGCTGGGTGCGGTTGATAAAGCCGTAGGTGCGGATGTTGGGGTCAAAGGAGCAGCGACCGAACACGTCACTGGTAAAGACCTTGTTGGTCTCTTTGCCCATATAGTCAAAAAGACCGATGCCGGGGTGCACAGTGCCTTCGGTCACGCCTTCAAATTCCTTGCCGAACAGCAGACGGCTGTTGCCGGTGACGAAGAATACCTTGCCGCCCTCGATGGCCTGGATGACACGCTGGCCAAACCGGGCAAAGTGGGGCGCCACAGCGGCCAGATTGCGGGCCTTGCCGTGGCCCATATACACCAGGTCGGCCTGCTCCAGGGGAATATCTTCATCCTCCAGGTTGGCGGTGAGAACGGTGCAGCTGCCGCCCATTTCCAAAATGCGGTTGCGGATGGCGGTCACATTGAAGTAGTCGCCGTACAGGTCCAAAGTGTCGTTATATAGGTGAAGAATGGTGATGTCTCTCATTTCAGCGCCTCCAGAATGCCGTCTTCGTTGCCAAAGGCAGATGCGGCCAGAATGTAAAGGGCTCCCTTGGTGTTGTTTTCCACCATTTCCTTGGCCTTGCCCAGTTCGTCCACGACCACCAGGTCGCTGTCGGCAAAGCCGCCTTCCCGCAGGCGCACGGCCAGGTCGTAGGCGCGGTCGCCGCTGCATACGATCTTGTCCACCTTGCCCTTCATGCGTTCAAAGGTCACGTCATACAGCCAGGAAATATCGCGGAAGCCGGAATACAGCACATTGTTGACATACAGCAGCACGGTCTTTTCTTCGGGCTGCTCCAGGGCGTAGCTGATGGACTGGTCCAGTGAGGCCGAGTTCTGTTTGGTCAGCATCAGCACAGCCTTGCGCCCGCACAGGGTCATTTCATCATAGCGCACATTGCTTACCTGGAAGGTGGCAACGCCCTCGATGGCCTGCTGGATGGTAAGCCCGGCGGTAACACAGGCGGCCACGGCAGCGGTGGCGTTGATGGTGTGGAAGGTGGTTTTGTAGGTTACACTGGCAGGCTGGCCGTTAATTTTAAAGGTGCCGGCCTCAAAGTCCACGTCGGTGGCCAAAAAGTCGATCTCGGGGGTTTTAAAGCCGCAGTGTTCGCAGTAAAAATCACCGATGTGGTTGTAGTGGTAGTAGTGGTAGCGCAGCTTGTGGAAGCACTTGGGGCAGACCTTGCAGTCATCGGTAAGAAAGACCTGCTGCTCGGCCGAGCGGCTGGTGCGCTCCATGCCAAAATAGACCCGGTCGCTGTTTTCGGCCAGGCGCTGGCTGATGGGGTCGTTGGCGTTGACCACCATGGTCATGCCGGAGTGTACCGCGGCGGCAATGCGGTCATATACAATATCGGGGTGGCCGTTGCGCACCACCTGATCGCGGAACAGATTGTTCACTACAAACACATCGGGAACAAAGTGGCTGAACACAATGGGGGTAAAGCGTTCGTCGGTTTCCAGCACGATGTAGTCCTGGGGAACATGGCGGTTGAGCCTGCAGGCACACAGCAGGGTGGTGGCGATGCCGGGGGTCAGGTTGCTGCCCTCGGTGTTGATGGCCACCGAATAGCCCTGTTTGCGCAGGGTGTGGGCGATCATGTTGGAGGTGGTGGTTTTGCCGTTGCTGCCGGTCACGGCAATCACCTTCCCATCAAAGATCATGCGGGAAAGCAGGTCGGGGCAGATGCGCAGGGCAATGCTGCCGGGCAGGTTGGTGGAGCGGCCAATAAATTGACCGATAAAGCGCACCACGCGGCCCACAAGTACAGCCAGAATAAACTTCATGTTTACAGCTCCCATCTGTATGGATAATGGTATTATTGACGCGGATTTTGTTGCGTTATTCCAACAAAAAATTATACCATTCCCTTATAACGGTGTCAATTGAGGCAAAGATTGAAAAGCCGGGGGCCCTTGTGCTAAAATATTCTTATAGAAAAGGAAAGGGGAGACCCCTATGGCAAAAAAGACCGCCCGCAACACCCGCGGCAAAATTGTTTCGGCAGCCTGGAAGCTGTTTTACGAGCAGGGCTATGAACACACCACTGTGGAGGAGATCATCGACCTTTCCCACACCTCCAAGGGCTCCTTCTACCACTACTTTGACGGAAAGGATGCCCTGCTGGGCACTCTCAGCGACCTGTTTGACGAAAAATATGAGGCTTTGATGCCCGAACTGACCCCGGACAAAACCGCCATGGAAAAGCTTCTCTTCCTCAACGGGGAACTGTTCGGCATGATCGAAAACAGTGTTTCCCTGGAGCTGCTGGCCCGCCTGCTTTCCACCCAGCTCGTCACCAGCGGCGAAAAACACCTGCTGGACCACAAACGCACCTATTACCGCCTGCTGCGCAGCATCATTGCCGAAGGCCAGGCCTCGGGCGAGCTTTCCTCGGCCCACACCATCAACGAGATGGTCAAGCTTTACGCCCTGTGCGAACGGGCATTGATGTACGACTGGTGCCTGGATGGCGGCGACTATTCTTTGCGCCGTTATGCCGCAAAAACCTTACCTTCTTTTTTGAGCAGTTTTTACGCTGAAAATATTTCTGAAAATCGTACAGTTAAATAATCCTTTATTTACAAGGGAATATAGCGAATAAAGTTGAACGGAGTATAGACTATAGTCTATACTCCGTTCTGTATTGCGTTCTAATTTTGGTCGTGGTATGATAAAACACAGTTTGAAAAGATCTGTTGGATCGTTCCACAGAAATTAGGAGGACACAAATGACTACAGCACAATTTTTGATGATCGCAACGATTATCGTCTATCTTGCCGCAATGATCTATGTAGGCTTTTATTACAGCCGAAAAGGCAGCGGTGAAAGCTCGTCCGAGTTTTATTTGGGCGGTCGCAAACTTGGCCCCCTGGTAACTGCCATGAGTGCCGAAGCTTCCGATATGAGCAGCTGGCTGCTGATGGGCCTGCCCGGTCTGGCTTATCTGTGCGGAATTGCCGAAGCGGGCTGGACCGCCATCGGCCTGGCAATTGGCACCTATTTCAATTGGCTGATCGTATCCAAGCGGCTGCACCGTTATTCTGTCAAGCTGGATGCCATCACCGTTCCCAGCTTCTTCTCCCGCCGTTTCCGTGACAACAACCACGTGCTTTCCTGCATTGCCGCTGTGGTCATTTTGGTTTTCTTTGTTCCCTATACCGCATCGGGCTTCAAGGCCATCGGCACCCTGTTCAGCAGCCTGTTTGGGGTCGACTATCATGTTTCCATGATCGTTGGCGCCATCGTGGTCATTGGCTACACTGTGCTGGGCGGCTTCCTGGCAGTTTCCACTACCGACCTTATTCAGTCCATCGTTATGACCATCGCTCTGATCGTCATTGTAACCTTTGGCATTCAGCAGGCCGGCGGCATCGATATCGTTATGGAAAATGCCCGCGCCCTGCCCGGTTATCTCAACCTGAACCAAGGATATAACGCTGCCGCAGGCACCGCCGCTACATACGACTTCCTGGCTATCGTTTCTACCCTGGCTTGGGGCTTGGGCTACTTTGGCATGCCCCACATCCTGCTTCGCTTCATGGCCATCCGTGACGAAAAGGAACTGAAAACCTCCCGCCGCATCGGCAGCATCTGGGTTGTTATTTCCATGTGTGTTGCCATTTTCATCGGCATTGTGGGCTACAGCGTATCCAAGGCAGGCGGTATCCCCATGTTCACCTCCACTGCCGAATCCGAAACTGTTATCGTTCAGCTTTCCAATCTGCTCAGCCAGAACGGTATCCTGTGGGCGGTTGTGGCAGGTATTGTACTGGCCGGCATTCTGGCCAGCACCATGTCAACTGCCGACTCTCAGCTGCTGACCGCGGCATCCGGTATGTCCCAGGACCTGCTCCAGGATTTCTTTAAGATCAAAATGAGCAACAAGACCAATATGCTGGTCGCCCGTCTTACCGTCGTTGCCATTGCCGTTATTGGCATCTTCCTTGCATGGGATCCCAACAGCTCGGTGTTCTACATTGTATCCTTTGCCTGGGCAGGTTTTGGCGGTGCCTTTGGACCTGTAATGCTCTTCTCGTTGTTCTGGAAGCGTGTGAACAAGCAGGGCGCATTGGCCGGTATGATTTCCGGCGGCGTTATGGTATTTGTGTGGAAATTCCTGGTTCGTCCCCTGGGCGGCGCCTGGAACATCTATGAACTTCTGCCCGCCTTTGTTGTTTCCAGCATCGTTATCGTTGCCGTTTCGCTGTTGACTGCCGCTCCTTCTTCTGAAATCACCAAGGAATTTGAAGAAGTTAAGCAGGGCGTATAACAGACCCCCTTTTGATCCCCTTCGGCCTTTGGCCGGGGGGATTTTTTGCAAAAAAGTTTGACATAGCGGATCCAATCGTGTATGATACCAAATGCAACTTATTTGCATTTGGAGGACTGTATGCATCTGCATTTTACCGAAATATTGGCTCATATCATTCCCGAGGCGCTGCGCATGCTGCCCTTTTTGTTCGGTGCCTATCTGTTTATGGAGTACCTGGAACACAAGGCCCCCGACGGCCTGCAAAACCTGCTGACCCGCCACAAGGGTTCGGGGGTGGTCATCGGTTCGCTGCTGGGCTGTGTGCCCCAGTGCGGCTTTTCGGTGGCGGCTTCCAACCTCTACGCCGGCGGGGTCATCTCGGCGGGCACCCTCATCGCCATCTTTCTTTCCACCTCGGACGAGGCATTGATGGTCATGCTGGGCCACCCCGACCGCTGGAACGAGATCTTCCGCCTGCTGGGCTGCAAGATTTTGCTGGCCATTTTTGTGGGCCTGCTTGTGGATAAGCTGCTGCGCCGCAGCCACGAACACCACATCCACGACCTGTGCGAGCACTGCGGCTGCCACGAAAGCGAGGGCATCCTTGGCCCTGCCCTGCGTCATACCCTGCAGGTTTTTGTTTTCATTTTGGTGGTTATGTTCCTGCTGGAAGCCGGAATTCATGCTCTGGGCGAGGAACGCCTTGCCTCGGTGCTGCTCACCGATTCCTTTCTGCAGCCCGTTGTGGCGGCCTTGATCGGCTTTATTCCAAACTGCGCCGTTTCGGTGGCCCTCACCGAGCTTTATCTGGCCGGGAATATCAGCTTTGGGTCGGCGGTAGCCGGACTTGCCACCGGTGCCGGCATGGGCCTTATGGTGCTTTGGCGCACCCACCGGGACACTGGAGAAAACCTGAAGATCATGGCAATCATGTTTGCGGCGGGCAGCCTGTGCGGCATCCTGCTGCAGCTTGTGATGTAAGGGGAGGGCGCCATGGAACAACGACTGAGAGAATCCGGACTGAAGGCCACCCGCCAGCGTGTTGCCATTCTGCGGTGTTTGGAACAGGCCGGAGGAGAGGCACTGACCGCCGAAGAGCTGTTTGAACAGCTCAATCCCACCACCGGGGTGGATCGTTCCACCGTCTACCGCTGTTTGGAAGCGCTGGAAAACCACCACCTTGTGGAGCGGATGGAACACAGGGGCGGCGCCTGCTACTGCATTGCAGGCAAAAACCACCGGCATTTGCTGATGTGTGTGCGCTGCCACAAAACGGTGCCCATCCATAGCTGCCCCTTGCACGCCATGGAGGAAAGCATCGGCAAGGATACCGGCTTTGTCATGCTTAGCCATACCCTGGAAATGACCGGCATCTGCCCCGACTGCGCCGCCAAAAAATAATGGGAAATAAAGCTTACAGCTCCCGGATTCCGGGGGCTGTTTTTCGTTTTAAATTTTTCATAAAAATATTTGGGAAAATACTTGACAAAGTGAGGTAAGTTATGTAAAATTAAACCATAATAAGAACCATTACTGATTTGGAGCTGCATTATGAAATTCTCAAGACAACGGGAACTGATTCTGCAGACAGTGCGGCAGTCGGAAGAGCATTTGACGGCAGAACAGGTGTATGAACGCCTGAAACCGGAAAATACTACTCTTAGCTTAGGCACTGTTTACCGCAACCTGAATTTGCTGGCAGAGCAGGGGACCCTTTGCAGAATTCCTGTGCCGGGCGGGGCCGATGTTTTTGACCGAAACAACGACGGCCACCAGCATATCATTTGCCGCTGCTGCGGCAGCGTGATGGACTGGCGCATTCCCAAAATGGAAGAACTGGACCAATACCTCAGTGAGCTAACAGGCTTTGCAGTAGACCGGCATGATTTTATTGCCTGGGGCACCTGCAAAAACTGTCAAAATTAAATCTAAAAATTATTTTATCGAAGAAAGGGAGTACAACTATGAACAACCTGAAGGGTACCAAGACCGAAGCTAATCTGATGGCAGCATTCGCCGGCGAAAGCCAGGCTCGCAACAAATATACCTACTACGCCTCCAAGGCCAAAAAGGAAGGCTACGAACAGATCGCAGCCATCTTCACCGAAACCGCCAACAACGAAAAGGAACATGCCAAGATCTGGTTCAAGCTGCTGCATGACGGCGCAGTGCCCGATACCCTGACCAACCTGGCCGATGCCGCTGCCGGCGAAAACTATGAATGGACCGACATGTACGCCAACATGGCCAAGGACGCCCGCGAAGAAGGCTTCGAAAAGATCGCCATTCTGTTTGATATGGTTGGCAAGATCGAAAAGGAACACGAAGAACGTTACCTGGCTCTCAAGAGCAATGTTGAAAACAGCCGTGTATTTGAAAAGGACGGCAAGATCTTCTGGCAGTGCGCCAACTGCGGCCACATCCACGAAGGCACCAAGGCTCCCCAGAAGTGCCCCGTATGCGACCATCCCCAGGCTTACTTCCAGCAGCTGGCCAAGAATTACTAATTTTTTTCAACACATCCCTCGTATTTTCAAAGGCCCGCCAATTTGGCGGGCTTTTCTTTCTGTTAAAGTGGATTTTGGGGTTGACACAAGTTTCAAAACGTATATTATAAAGTTGCAAATGTAAACTTGCAAGGAGTTTTCTTGCCAATTACCCCAAATAGGAGAACGATGCGATATGCGAAAAACCAAACTGATTTGTACCATCGGCCCTGCCTGCGATAACCAAGAGACCCTGACCCAAATGTGCCTGGCCGGAATGAACGTTGCCCGGCTCAATTTTTCCCATGGCACCCATGAGGAACACCAGCACAAGATCGATTTGGTCAAACAGGTCCGCGAAAAGCTGAATATGCCCATTGCCATCATGCTGGACACCAAGGGCCCCGAATACCGCATCAAAACCTTTGCCGACAAAAAGGTGACGCTGAAGGATGGCGATACTTTTGTATTTACCACCGACGAAGTGGTGGGGGATAACACCCGTGTTTCGGTCAACTACAAGCAACTGCCCCAGGATATCAGTGTAGGGGATACCATTCTGGTCAACAACGGCCTTGTGGTCTTTCGCGTGGAAGGCATTGAAGGCAACGATGTGGTCTGCACCGTGGTAGACGGCGGCGTGTTATCCGACCGGAAAAGCATGAACTTCCCCAACCGTGTGCTGACCAACGAATATTTGAGCCAGCAGGATAAAGAAGACCTGCTGTTCGGCCTGCGCAACGGCATCGACTTTGTGGCGGCTTCCTTTGTTTCCACCCGGGAGGACATCCAAAGCCTGCGGGATTTTTTGAATGCCAACGGCGGCGAAAATGTGGACGTCATCGCCAAGATCGAAAACCGTTCCGGGGTCAAAAACATTGAAGAGATCTGCGAGGTGGCTGACGGTATCATGATCGCCCGGGGCGACCTGGGGGTAGAGATCCCCTTTGTTGAGGTGCCTTCGGTGCAAAAATACCTGATCAGCAAGTGTCGTCTGTTGGGCAAGCGGGTCATCACTGCCACCGAGATGCTGGAATCCATGATCCACAATCCCCGTCCCACCCGTGCCGAAATATCCGATGTGGCCAACGCCGTCTACGACGGCACCTCGGCCGTCATGCTCTCGGGTGAATCTGCCGCCGGCAAATATCCTGTGGCTGCGGTTAAAAATATGGCTGAGATCTGTGAATATACCGAAAAAAACATCGACTATACCGAATGGTTCCGCACCACCGAATTTGAGATCCACAGCACCCTTGATGCGGTTTCTCATGCCACCTGTGCCATGGCGGTGGACATCAAAGCCAAATGTATCGTGGTAAACTCGGTAAGCGGCCGCACCGCCCGCATGGTCAGTCGCTTCCGCTGCCCGGTGGATATCATCGGCCTGACCACTGGTGAGCAGGCTTGGCGCAAACTGAACCTGAGCTGGGGCGTTACTCCTGTGCTTACCGAAGAGTTCAACTCTATGGACGTCATGTTCTACCAGGCAGTACACCAGGCAGCCCAGACCTTTGGCCTGAACAAGGGGGACAATGTTGTGCTTACCGGCGGCCAGATCACCGGAAAAGTGGGCAGCACCAATACGATTCGTGTTGAAGCTGTGTGAATTTTGATGTATAATAGAACCATACCAAACTGACATAAAGGAGAGTATGACCATGCCCTGTGCCACCCCCGAAACCTGTGCCTGCACCTATCCCGGCTGCCCCCGCCACGGCAAATGCTGCGAATGCATTGCCCACCACCGTGCCAAGGGCGCTCCTGCCTGTATGTTCAGCCCCGAAGCCGAAAAAACCTATGACCGCAGCTTTGAAAACCTGGCCCGCGACCGTGGGTATGTAAAGAAATAAAACACGATCTGCTGAAGCAGTCCATCTTTCGGGATGGACTGTTTTTTTACCGGTTTTCTTTCCAAGGGGGCAGAACGTTTTTGGTTGAAAAATTGGCGGTATTAGGCTACAATAGAACAAGTGTGTAACAGGAGGATCGTGGCAATGTCAAAGCGTTATTCTTATTTTGTTTTTGACCTGGATGGAACCTTGATGGATACCTATCCCGGTGTGGTCGTCAGCTTTACCAAAGCCGAGCAGGAGCTGGGGTTGCGGCATCTTAGCGATCAGGAGCTCCGCACCGTTATCGGCCCGGCGCTGGAAGATAGCTTTTACCGGCTTTACGGGCTGGAAGGGGAGGACAACCAGCATGCGTTGGATGTTTTCAACCGTCTGTATGCCTCTATGGAAGGGGCGGGTAATTCTCCCTTTTATCCCGGCATGGAGGAAATGCTGAAAGGCTTGAAGGCAAAGGGCTGCAAGCTTTCGGTCGCAACCATGAAGCCCTGGCTTTTCACCCGCATCTGCCTGGAGGCCAAGGGTGCATCCGAGTTGTTCGATTCGGTGGCCTGTTATCAGGATAATTCCGGTGTCAGCAAGGCACAGCTTATCCTGCAAACCCTGGAGGAGATGGGCGGCAGCCCGGAAGAGGCCGTTATGGTGGGCGATACCGCCAGCGATGGCCGCGGCGCAGCCGAGGCCGGGCTGGACTTTGTGGCTGTTACCTGGGGCTTCGGCTTCCGGGGCAAAGAGGATTTGACCGACGTGGCCCATGTCTGTTGTGCCAACACCATGGAAGAACTGCAAAGCTTTTTGGAATCCAGCATTTGACCCTTTGGCGGCATATCTTTTCCTCTGCGGCAGATACTAAACGTATCTTTTTGTGCCAAAGGGAGGAAGAAGATGAAACGTTGTTTGACCGTGCTTGCCGCGCTGCTGCTGGTTGTGGGGTGCAGCGCAAAAAACACCTCGCCCCAGCCTGTGCTTGATGCCCGACCGGAAGAGCTGGCATCCCAAATGTGGACGAGCCTTTCGGATAGTTTCCGGCCCGAACTTCTTTCCGCCGCGGAACTGGAAATGCTGCTTGGCCTTTCGGAAAAGGACTATGCGGAAGCGGTGGGACTGTTTGTAGCCGAAGAACCCTTGGAGGCCCAGCTTTTTTTGCTGAAGGCGGAAGGGGAGGGGGATGCCCTGTACCATCTGTTGCAGCAGCGCCTGGAGCTGGTGCGCCAAACGGCGTCCGCCTGGCTGGGCGAAGAAATTTCGGCCGAACAATATGGCCGGGTCATCTCACGGGGCGAATGGTGCTGCCTGGCAGTGCCTGCGGCCCACAAAGATCAACAAACCGAAAAGGCCTGTGAGATCTTTCTAAGCAGCTTTTCTTAAAATAAACCATCATCGTTTGAGGGAACCTTCCGTTCCCACGGAGGACCTATGGTATTCAGCAGTATTCTGTTTTTGTTTCGTTTTTTACCCATTGCATTTTTGCTCTATTATCTTGTGCCCAAAAAGCTGAAGAACTTCACCCTGCTGGTGCTCAGCCTGGTGTTCTATTGCTGGGGCGAGGTCCGCTATTTCCCCATCATGGTGGCCTCCATCGTGGTGGACTATGTGGCCTCCAACGGCATTGAAAAGCACCGGGGCAATTCCCGCGCCTGCAAGGGCTTTTTGCTGTTGTCGGTGTTCTTTAACCTGGGCATGCTGGGCTTTTTCAAGTACACCAATTTCTTCATCGAAAATATCAACGCTCTGCTGGGCACCTCCATCGGCATGCTTTCCCTCACGCTGCCCTTGGGCATCAGCTTCTACACCTTCCAAACCATGAGCTACACCATCGATGTCTACCGCGGCAAAGTGAAGGCCGAAACCAATATCATCGACTTCGGTGCCTTTGTGGTGCTGTTCCCCCAGCTCATCGCCGGCCCCATCGTGCGCTATACCGATGTTGCCCGCGAGCTGAAGACCCGCACCCTCCGGCTGGACCGCATCGAAAGCGGTGTCGCTACCTTTATCATGGGTCTGGGGCGCAAGGTGCTGATCGCCAATGCCTGCGGCGCTTTGTGGACCGAGGTGGAAACCATCGGCTTTGCCAATATTTCCATGCCCTTGGCCTGGCTGGGCGTGCTGGCCTATACCCTTCAGATCTACTTTGACTTCTCGGGCTATTCGCTGATGGCCATCGGCCTGGGCCGTATACTGGGCTTCGAATTCCCCGATAACTTCAATTACCCCTACATTTCCCGCTCTGTTACCGAATTCTGGCGCCGCTGGCACATGACCCTCGGCTCCTGGTTCCGCGAATATCTCTACATCCCCCTGGGCGGCAACCGGGTAAGCCGTTCCCGCCACATCTTCAATATGTTTGTGGTGTGGGCCGCCACCGGCTTCTGGCATGGCGCCAACTGGAACTTTATTCTGTGGGGCCTTTACAGCTTCGTTTTCCTGGTGCTGGAAAAGTACCTCATCGGCGATTTCCTGGGGCGTCACAAAATCATCAGCCACCTCTACCTGGTGCTGCTGGTGATGCTGAGCTGGGCACTGTTTGCCGTCACCGACCTGGGCCAGCTTGGCGTGCTGCTTGGCCGCATGTTCGGCGGCTTTGGCGGCACCGACTGGATCTATTATCTGCGCAACTACGGTGTGGTTTTGGCAATGGGCTGCGTCTTCTCGGCCCCCATCGTGCCCTGGGCCTCCAAAAAGCTGGAAGCCATGGGCAAGGGGTGGTACCAGCCCCTGCGCATCGTTTTGCTGTTGGGAATTTTGGTGCTGTCGGTGGCCTATCTGGTAGACGCCACCTACAATCCGTTCCTGTATTTCCGTTTCTAAGGGAGGTGGAGCAGTGATGAAAAAATTGACCGAAAAACTGCGTCAGGTTCTGCGCTATCCGCTGCTTTGCCTGTTTGCCCTGTTCCTCATTTTTATGTTCTGCATGGACATGACCTCCACCACCCGCCAGTTTTCGGAAATGGAAAACCGCGTGCTGACCCAGAAGCCCAAATTCACGGTGGAAAAGCTGGTGGCCAACGAGTACACCATGGATTACGAGGAATATGTCAACGACCAGTTTATCTGGCGTGACCAGTGGATCACCATGAAGTCGGTTTCGGAATCGGCTTTGCAGAAAATTGAAAACAACTGCGTGGCCTTTGGCCAGGATGATTATATGTTCGAAAAGTACACCGCCGTTGACCAGAAGCAGCTTGAAAAAAACATCGGCTTTGTGCAGGAATATCTGGAACAGTACCCGGAACAGAGCGTGACCCTGGCGGTCATTCCCAACTCTTATCAGGTGCTGGGGGAAAAGGTTCCCGCCGGCTTCCCCAATGTGGACCAGGAGCCCCTGATCCGGGAAATGTACACCCGCATTGATGCCGAAAACCTGGAAAAACTGGACTTTGGCCCTGTGCTGGAAGCTCATGATGACGAGTATATCTATTACCGCACCGACCACCACTGGACCACCCTTGGCGCCTACTACGCCTATCGGGAATATGTGGAAAGCAAGGGCATGACCCCTGCACCCCTGGAGGAGCTGGCCCCCTACGCCAACCTGCAGGAGGACTTTTACGGCACCTATTACAGCAAGGCCAAGCTTTACAACGCTGTGCCCGACACCATCACCTGGTACGACCTGCCGGTGGAGGAGGTCATCATCGACGGCCAAAGCTATGACGGCATGTATGATCTGGCAAAGCTGCAGGAACGGGATAAGTACGCCTCCTTCCTGTGGGGCAACCACGGCCTGACCCAAATTGTGGTCAACAGCGGCGTGGAAAACCCCACCCGTGTGCTGCTTATCAAAGACAGCTATGGCAACAGCCTTGCCCCCTTCCTCACCCAAAACTACGACGAGGTTTGGGTGGCAGACCTGCGCCATGTCTTCAGCCTCAGCGCTGTGCTGCAGCAGGCCGGGGAAAAAGGCTTCGACGACATTCTGCTGATGTACAACTACATGAATTTTGTGCAGGATACCAACCTGGCCAAACTGCGTTACTGATCCTTTCAAACCGGCTCATCCGAGCCGGTTTGCTGTTTGCCGGGAATGTTTTGCCCGGCGGGCGAATAGAATTCCCATAGTCCGGCCTTGAAAAACACTTTTATAGTGGACGAAAGACACCATAATGTGGTAAAATACTTTAGTTACGATCATTCCCCGAGGAAGGAGGTGCCTGTGCCGTGCAAAAAGCCGCGAAATATACCATCATCATGATGGCCACCACCGTGCTTGCCAAGCTGCTTGGCTTTGTGCGCGAAATGGTTTTGGCCTACCGCTTTGGCGCAGGCGCCGTCAGCGATGCCTACGTCATCTGCTTTTCCATCCCCACGGTCATTCTGGCCGGTCTGGGCACCGCCATCATGACCTGCTACATCTCCATCTACAGCGAGCTGGAGGTCAACAATCCCCGGCGGCTGCAGCAGTTCCACAACAGCACCACTTCGCTGATTTTGCTCATTTCGATGGCTTTGGTGGGCATCTTCCAGGCCTTCAGCGAGCCCATCGTCAAGCTGTTTGCCGTTGGCTTTGATGAAGCCACCCTGCAGTTTGCCGTTTCGCTGGCACGCATCATGGTCATCTCGCTGCTGTTCATCGCCCTTTCCTATATGCTGCAGGGCTATTTGCAGATGAAGGGCAGCTTTGTGGCGGTGGGTCTGGTCAGTGTGCCGCTGAATATCATGGTCATCCTTACCATTCTGCTGGCCAAGGATAATTCCACCCTGATTTTGGGCACCGGCCCGGTCATCGGCTATGCCGTTGCGGTGGGGATGCTGCTGGGGGTCGCCCTCAAAAAAGGTTATACCTATTTCCCTCAGTTCCGCCTGCGTGACCCCTACATCAAAAAACTGCTCAAGCTGGTGCTGCCCATCTTTGCCGGACGTACCATTATCCAGATCAACGCCCTCATCGACCGTTCCCTGGGTTCCACCCTGGTGGAGGGCAGCGTTTCGGCCCTGAACTATGCCAACCGTGTATTCGGTGTAGTCACCTCGGTCTTTGTTGTTTCGCTCATCACCGCTGTGTTCCCCCAGCTTTCCCGCCAGAACGCCCAGCACAATATGCGCAGCATCAAGCGCACCACCCGCACCGGTATGGGGATGGTCACGCTCATCGTACTGCCTATGTCGGCCGCCCTCATCTTCTTTGCCGAGCCCATCATCCGCATCCTGTTTGAACGCGGCGCCTTTGGGGCCGATGCCGTTCGCCTCACCGCTGAATCTTTGACCTTCTATTCCATCGGCCTTATTTTCTACAGCTACCGCGACGTCCTTTCCAACGTGTTCTATTCCATGCAGGATACCAAGATTCCCACTTTCAACTCCATTCTGGCCGTTCTGCTCAACATCGGCCTCAACTATGCTCTGATCGGGCCTTTGGCCCACAAGGGTCTGGCCCTGGCCACCAGCCTTTCCAGCGTTATCACCGTTATTATGCTGATGATCAGCCTGCGGCGAAAAATTGGCCCTATGGGTTGGCGCAGTCTGCTGGTCAGCGGCGTCAAGATGCTGGTCGGCACCGCTGTGATGATCGCTGCCGCCAAGGGCGCCTATTGGGGCGTGGAAACTCTGCTGGAGATCACCGAGCCCCTGCTGCCCATGGTTGCCGCCGCCGGTGTTGGCGTGGTGGTCTATGTGGTGGTTTTGCTGCTGCTGGGCACCCGCGAAATGGCCCAGGTCATCGTGGGAGCTTACCAGACCATTACCCGCAGAAAATCTGCTTGATCCAACGGATAATCATTAGGCCACCTGACATAAGAAAACATACGGTTTTGATATAGGCTGGTTTGGCTAAAACACAACTGAAAAAAGTGCCCCCATACACAAAGTATGGGGGTACGCTTTTACCCTATTCCATGGCAGAGTTGGAATAATGCGCACTTGCAGAGAGAAGATACCATTGAGCCAATGCCCCGGGCAAAAATTCTCAGCAAAAAATGGCAAATTCCAAGGGGAATATAAACCGTACTTTTTTGCAATGTTACAAAATTTTTTTTGCAGACAAGCCAGTTGTTTTTGGGCAATTGACAGCAAAAAAAATAGCTGTTACACTTTGAAAGTAAACAATTTTTTGGATTGAAAACCCTGTGTTTTCATAGATTTGGAAGTGGAGGAATGTTCCATGCTTAACAAGCGCCCCGAAGATATGGTGCGTATCACCACCCCCGAGCTGGCCAACCAGTTCATCCAGGAACAGGTTGCTGAAATTCGTGCCCAGGTTGGGGACAAAAAGGTTCTGTTGGCTCTTTCCGGCGGTGTTGACAGTTCGGTCGTTGCAGCCCTGCTGATCAAAGCCATTGGCAAGCAGTTGGTTTGCGTACATGTCAACCATGGCCTGATGCGCAAGGGCGAAAGCGAACAGGTTATTGAAGTGTTCGGCAAAGAGCTGGATGCCAACCTGATCTACATCGACGCCACCGACCGTTTCCTCGACCTGCTGGCCGGCGTGGATGCCCCCGAGCAGAAGCGCAAGATCATCGGCGGCGAGTTCATCAAGGTGTTTGATGAAGAAGCCGGCAAGCTGGAAGGCATCTCCTTCCTGGCACAGGGTACCATCTACCCCGACATTCTGGAAAGCGACGGCGTAAAGGCCCACCACAATGTTGGCGGCCTGCCCGAAGAGATGCAGTTTGAACTGGTAGAGCCCGTTCGTCTGCTGTATAAGGACGAAGTTCGTGTGGTTGGCGAAGCCTTGGGCCTGCCCCACGCAATGGTTTACCGTCAGCCCTTCCCCGGCCCCGGCCTGGGCGTGCGCTGCCTGGGTGCCATCACCCGTGACCGTCTGAACGCCCTGCGCGAAGCCGACGCCATCCTGCGTGAAGAATTTGACAACGCCGGTTTGGCAGGCAAGGTGTGGCAGTACTTCATTGCTGTGCCCGACATGAAGAGTGTTGGCGTGCGCGATGGAAAGCGTTACGAAGGCTGGTCCGCCATCATCCGTGCTGTCAACACCACCGATGCCATGTCGGCCACCATCGAAGAGATCCCCTACGCCCTGCTGCACAAGATCACCGACCGCATCACCCATGAGGTGGAAGGCATCAACCG
>JAGAPB010000116.1 GCA_017847995.1 Oscillospiraceae bacterium | reverse complement strand
CGTCCCGCAGGCGCCGGGCGTCGGCCAGCATCTGCTGTCTGCACTTCTGCTGCAGCTTGCCGGTCAGGCTTTCGGCCTTTTCCTCCAGCAGTTGAGCGATCTCTTCGGCGGTGTTCACCGGGAACAGCACCTCCCGGGCGGGCGAAACCGCCACCTGCTTCAGAGTATCTTCGCGTCGCTGGGTCTCCACCCGGAAGGTGGAAATGGTATCGATCTCATCCCCCCACAGCTCCACACGGCAGGGATATTCGCTTTCGGGGGCAAAAAAGTCCAGGATGCCGCCCCGCAGCGAAAACTGGCATTTGCCCTCCACCTGGTCGCAGCGGCTGTAACCGGCGGCCAGCAGGGTGCCGCACAGCCATTCGGTGCTGCAAACCTGGCCCGGACGCAGCACAACACGGCGGCTCTGCAGCACCGTGGGGGGGATGGTGTGCTGAAATGCCGCCTCGCACCCGGCCACAACGATGGGGCAGCTTCCGTCCAGCAGACGGGCCAGCACCCCCAGCCGGGCATGCTCATATTCGCGGGAAACACCCTCCACCGGGCGGAACAAAAAGTCGCGGGAGGGATAGTGCAGGGCCTTTTCTTCGCCATAAAAGGCGTTGATATCCTCGCACAGGCGCACCGCCGAGGGGTCATCCTGGGTGATGATGACTGCACCCCTGCCCCCTGCGGTAAGACCGTGGAGGAACTGCGCCTTGTGGATGCGGGAAAGCCCCACCGCCAGCACCGGCCCTTCGGCCCGGTCAACGGCGGCTTCCACCTGCTGCCAGGCCTTCAGCCCCTTCAGCAGTTTTTGGATGTCCTTCAAGTGCGCTCCCTCCTTTCTTCAAGCCTGTGTTAAAAACTTACTTCTCTTCCCCGGGCTTGGGGTCTTCCTTCTTCTTTTCTTCGGTTTTGGGCTTTTCGGCCCCCTTGTTGTAGCGGTTCATGGCCTCCTGGGTCTTGCCTTTTATGATAAGCCCGACGGCGTCGGGGATGTGGTCGAAAACGGTTTGCAGCTTTTTCAGGTCCTCGCTGCCAAAGCGGCCCAGCACCCAATCGGCCAGGTCGTAGTCGGGATGGGGCTTGGCCCCCACCCCCAGGCGGATGCGGGGAAAATCGTTGCGGCCCGAAAGGTAGATGATGTTCTTCAGCCCATTGTGGCCGCCGTCGCTGCCCTTGGCACGGATGCGCATCCGGCCGGGCTCCAGGCTGATGTCGTCCGAAATGACGATGACATGTTCCATGGGGATCTTGTAGAAGGCCATGGCCTCGGTAACGGCCTGGCCCGAAAGGTTCATAAAGGTGGAGGGCTTCATCAGCAGCACCCGCTTGCCCTCGATCATGCAGTCGCCGCACAGCGACTTGAACTTCAGCTTATCCACCCGGCAGCCGGCATTTTGGGCCAGAGCGTCCAGGGCGGCAAATCCCACATTGTGGCGTGTGCCGTCATATTTGGAACCGGGGTTACCCAGTCCCACCACAAGATATTCCACCGGGCCGTGCACCGGCATGGACATCATTTCAGGCTGTTTTTTGCGGCTTCTTCCAAACATAGGATTTCCTCCAAAAAATCATTTTCCGGTTAGCACGAAAGCCCGGTCTGTGCCAGACAGACCGGGTCAATTCGACTATGTATCAGATGATGCGGTTGTTTATACAAACAGGGGGGATACGGGCTTGTCTTCGTAGATGCGGCCAATGGCTTCGGCAAATACAGGGGCAACCGAAAGCTGCTTGATGCGGGCGCGTTCGCCGTCTTCGGGATAGGGAATGGTATCCAGGATGACCAGTTCCTTGATGGGGCTGGCGGCCAGACGGTCGATGGCGGGGCCGGAAAGAACACCGTGGGTGGCGCAGGCGTAAACTTCGGTGGCGCCGCCCTTTTCGATCATGGCTTCGGCAGCGTGAACCAGGGTGCCGGCGGTGTCGATCATATCGTCAACAATGATGACCTTCTTGCCCCTGGCGTCGCCGATGATGTTCATAACCTCGGAAACGTTGGCCTGGGGACGGCGCTTGTCGATGATGGCGATGGGGGCGTTCAGGCGTTCAGCAAACTTGCGAACACGGGTAACGGAGCCCAGGTCGGGAGAAACCACGACCACATCTTCGGGGCAATCCTTGAACTTTTCGACAAAGTAAGGAGTGAGGATGGGGCCGCCCAGCAGGTGGTCAACAGGAACATTGAAGAAGCCCTGGATCTGGGGAGCGTGAAGGTCCATGGTCAGCACGCGGTCGGCGCCGGCGGCAGCTACCATATCGGCAACCAGCTTGGCAGAAATGGGATCGCGGGCCTTGGCCTTGCGGTCCTGGCGGGCATAACCGTAATAGGGCATTACAGCGGTGATACGGCCGGCCGAAGCACGCTTGAAAGCGTCGATCATGATGAGCATTTCCATCAGATGATCGTTGACAGGCTGGCAGGTGGACTGAATAACAAATACATCGGAGCCACGTACCGACTCTTCGATGGAAACAGAAATTTCACCATCAGAAAAAGTCTTTACCGTGCTTTTGCCCATGGGCAGACCCAGACATTTGGCAATAGCCTGTGCCAGCTCGGGGTTTGCATTGGCCGAAAAGATCTTAATGTCCTTTCCGTGCAGATTCATAAGAAATTCAACATCCCTTCCCATATTTTTCCGGTTTCCCGGAGTTTGCGTTCTATCAAACCACGGTCTTTCCGTGGAATAGTGCCATTATTTTTTGCCGAATTTTTCCCGCATCTGTTTGATGCGGCCTTCCTTTACCACCTCGGGTGCGCGGGCGATCACCAGCGAATCGGGGGGCACATCCTTGGTGACCGTGCTGCCTGCGGCGGTGTAGGAGTTATCCCCCACCTTAACGGGAGCCACCAGGTTGGTGTTGCAGCCCAGGAACACATTATCACCTACGGTGGTGCGGTGCTTCTGCCAGCCGTCGTAGTTGACCACCACCACGCCGCAGCCAAAGTTGACATTGGCGCCCACGTCGGCGTCGCCGATGTAGGTCAGATGGGCCGACTTGGTGCCCTCGCCCAGCACGGCGTTTTTGACCTCCACAAAGTTGCCGATCTTTACCTTGCGGCAAAGCCTGCTGCCGGGGCGCACCCGGCAATAGGGGCCGATCTTTACCTCATCCTCCAGTTCGGAGGACAAAATCTCGGTGTTATCCACCACACAGCCGTTGCCGACGGTGCTGTTTTCGATCAGGCTGCCGGGGCCGATAACGCAGTCTTCGCCAACCACCGAAGCCCCGCGGATGATGGTGCCGGGCAGCAGGGTGGTGTCGCGGCCCACGCTGGCCCGTTCATCCACCAGGATGCCGTCCTCGCAAGGAATATCCACACCCTCGGACATCAGGCGGTCCAGCACCCGGCGGCGGGCCACCTGGTTCAGCTTTTGCAGCCCCTTGCGGTCGTTTGCGCCCAGGGCGGCGTCGGCATCCTCGGCCAAATAGGCGTCGGCCCGTTTGCCGGCCAAACGCACAGCGGCCACAGCATCGGTCAGGTAGTATTCCCCCTGGCTGTTGCTGCAGCCGATTTTTTCCAGAGATTCCAGCAAAGCATCCACCGCAAACCAATATGCGCCGGAGTTGATCTCGCAGATATTTTTCTGTTCTTCGGTGGCGTCGCGCTGTTCCACAATGGCTTCCAGACTGCCGTCAGCGGCACGCAGAATGCGGCCATAACCAAAGGGATCGGCCACCCGGGCGCTGATGACGGTAACGGCGTTGCCCTTCCCGCAATGGTAGTGGTGAGACTGTTCGATCAGGCGGGAAGAGATAAAGGGAGCGTCGCCGCAAAGGATGAGAACATCCCCGCCGCGGTGTTCCTCCAAAAATTCACGGGCGCACATAACAGCATGACCGGTACCCAACCGTTCATGCTGCAGGGCAATTTTGCAGTTTTGGGGCAAAACGGAACGGACCTCTTCGGCACCGGCGCCCAATACGGCGCACAGCTGCTGCACACCGGCATGGCGGCAGGCATCGGTCACCCAGGAGATCATGGGCCGGAACAGCACCTGGCACAGCACCTTGGGGTGTTTGCTTTTCATGCGTTTTCCATCACCTGCGGCCAAAATCAGGGCACAGCATTTTTCCATGGTTCTCCTCTCCTTTCCCCTTAAAATATTCTATGCTTATTATTACAATTTTTTCTTGCTTTTTCAAGGGATAAAGGTACGAATTGGACAGTTTTTTGAAAACTGTCCCAAAATCTTTTGGAATCTATGCACTTTACATATGGCAACTTGCAAATCTTTCTGTTATAATCAATAAGGTTAAAATTGTTCTAATCCTTTTTTGGCGATTTGTTCGCAAAAATGTGTGAGGAATAAGTTCCATTTTCAAATTATAGGAGGAAGAAAACCAATGAGCAAAAAGTTTGTCTATTTGTTCTCTGAGGGCGACGCTTCTATGCGTGAGCTGCTCGGCGGCAAGGGCGCCAACCTGGCTGAAATGACCAAGATCGGTCTGCCCGTTCCCCAGGGCTTCACTGTTTCTACCGAAGCCTGCACCCAGTACTACGAAGACGGCCGCCGCATCAACGATGAGATCCAGGCACAGATCATGGAGCACATTGACAAGATGGAAGGCATCACCGGCAAGAAGTTCGGCGACAAGGAAAACCCCCTGCTGGTTTCCGTACGTTCCGGCGCCCGTGCTTCCATGCCCGGCATGATGGACACCATCCTGAACCTGGGCCTGAACGAAGAAGTAGTTGAAGTTCTGGCTGCCAAGAGCGGCAACCCCCGTTGGGCTTACGACTGCTACCGTCGTTTCATCCAGATGTACTCCGACGTTGTTATGGAAGTCGGCAAGAAGTACTTTGAAGAACTGATCGACAAAAT
>JAGAPB010000115.1 GCA_017847995.1 Oscillospiraceae bacterium | reverse complement strand
CACCGCAAGTCCCTTAAGGGACTAAAATCTGTATATTTCAAGTACCTAATATAATCTTTAGCTTTTTTCTTTTCAAGTCCCCACTTCTTAGTGGAGGCTACCTCATGCTAAAACATTTCTTATCTCAACCTCCAGTTCAATTGGGGGATTACATCATGCCTATTCGGCGCCATTCAGAAGGGCCTGTTGCAAAATAGGCTCCAGCAAAAATAATGCATAATAGAACACGGTTTCCGGGGCTTCAAATAGCCGTGGAAACCGTGTTTTTTGTTCGTAAAGCGGTATTAATTGTGCAAGTTGTCATCGCTTTTTTACAACAGCCCCTTTTTCTTTGCAACAAATTATGTTTACTTCACAAACACCTGCTGCACCAAAATCATGTAAATCACCGTACCGCCGCCGATGGAGATGAGGTTGTTGTGCTTCCACAGGTGCAGCACAGCGGTGGCGGCGCAGGCCAGCAGCTCGGGCAGGCCGTGGGGCCAGCTCAGCAGGGTCACATTTTTCAGGCAATAGACGACCAGCATGCCAATGACCGCATAGGGCAAAACCTTGCTGAGGTAATTGATGAAGGGGGGCACCGGCTTATTGGCCGGGAAGATGACAAAGGCAATGCCGCGGGTCAGCAGCGTTACCACGGCAATCACCGCAATGGTGATGATGACCTGTAAGGTGGTCACGCGTCCTCCCCTCCCTTCTTTTCCAGCCGGGGCCGCAGCAGGGTCAGCACCACCATGATGAGGAACATGGCGGGGATGAGGAAGTTTTCGCTGCCAAAGATGACCAAACAGACCAGGGTGGCCAAAACACCGGTCAGGGCGGGAAGATGCTCCTTCATGCCCTCCCACTGCTCCACAAAGATGACCACAAACAGGGCGGTCATGACAAAATCAATGCCGGTGGTGTCAAATTTGATCAGCATTCCGGCCAGGGCCCCGATGGTGCAGCCCGAGATCCAGTAGATGTGGTCCAGCAGGCCCAAAAAGAAGTGATACCACCCCTCGTCCACGCCCTCCGGCACCTTTGCCGAACAGTGCAGTGAAAAGGTCTCGTCGGTCTGGCTGAAGATGAGGTAAGGCCGCTGCTTGGGCATGCGGCGAAACAGTTCAATGGTGGAAAGGCCGTAAAAAATGTGGCGGGCGTTCACCAGCAGGGTCATCACGGCAGCGTGCAGCGGGTTGAAGGCGCTGACCAGCAGGTCGATGGCCACAAACTGCATCGAGCCGCAGAAGATGGTGATGGCGATCAGGGTGGCCCACCAGGGGGCAAAGCCCTGGGCCACCAGCAAAATTCCAAAGGCGATGCCCATAAACAAATACCCCAGCAGCACCGGAATGGTCTGGGGGAAGGCCGCCTTCAAAGCTTTCAGTTTCACTTCGGTTCCCTCCGGAAAATCAAATCTACCGCTTATTATAGCACCGCTTTAAAGCGCAAACAAGCCTTTGCCGCAAAAATGCCGCCCCGAATTTCTCCGGGACGGCCGTTTTTCGGGTTTTATTCCACCGAGATGATGCAGTAGTAAACAGGCTGGCCGCCCTTTACCACCGAAAGTTCCACACTTTCGGGCAGTTTTTCGCCCAGTGCGGCTTCCAGCTTGGCGCCTTCCTCGTCGCTTACGTCTTCGCCCAAAATCAGGGTGACAAAGGCCGAGTCACGCTTCAGCAGGCTCTTGGTCAGCTTCAGGGTGGCGTGGGTCAGGTCGATGTCGGTAAAGCTCAGCTTGCCGTTTTCCAGGGCCAGCAGTTCGCCGGCCTTGATGTTGCGGCCTTCATAGTCGCTGTCGCGGGCGGCAAAGGTGATCTGGCCGGTGCCAACCCTGTCGGCAGCCTTGTTCATGGCAATTTCGTTTTCGGTAACGCCCAGGTCGGGGTCAAAGTTCAGCATGGCGGTCAGGCCCTGGGGGATGGTGCGGGTAGGCAGCACCTTTACCACACGGTCGGTCAGGTGGATGGTCTGCTCGGCGGCCATGATGATGTTCTTGTTGTTGGGCAGAACAAATACGGTCTGGGAAGGGGTGGCGTTGATGGCGCCCAGGATGTCGTCGGTGGAGGGGTTCATGGTCTGGCCGCCCGATACCACATTGTTTACACCCAGGTCCAGGAAGAGCTGCTTTACGCCCTCGCCGGCGGCAACGGCAACAAAGCCGAAGGGCTGGTCGGGGTCGATGGGCACCGCTTCAAAGTTCTGCTTTTTGGCGCGGGCAGCCTTTTTCTGTTCGGCATGCTGTTCGCGCATGTTTTCGATCTTCATCTTGGTCAGGGCACCGTATTCCAGCCCCTTCTGCAGGGCATTGCCGGGGTTGTCGGTGTGCACGTGGCACTTGATGATCTCGTCATCATCCACCACAACAACGCTGTCGCCGATGGATTCCAGATAGGCGCGCAGGGTCATGGCTTCCTTGGCGTCTTCCTACTTCACAACAATAAATTCGGTGCAGTAGCCAAAGGTGATCTCGGTTTCAAATTCACCGGCGGCGTTGCGGTCCTCGGGGAATTCGCTCTCCTGTGCGGCGGGGGCGTCCTGTGCGGCAACGATCTCGCCGCCTTCAAACACCTGCAGCATGCCTTCAAACACGCAAACCAGGCCCTGGCCGCCTGCGTCCACCACGCCGGCCTTCTTCAGCACGGGCAGCATTTCGGGGGTTTGGGCAAGGGTCTCGCGGGCAATGTCGGTGATGTAGTGGAACATGGAAGCGATGTCTTCCTCGTCGCACTGCAGCAGGGCGGCCTTTTCGGCAGCCACACGGGCTACGGTCAGGATGGTGCCCTCGGTGGGCTTCATCACAGCCTTGTAGGCCGACTTGACGCCCAGATCCAGAGCCTTGGCCAGTTCGGCGGCGCCGGCGGTGCGGCCGGTGATGCCCTTGGCAAAGCCGCGGAACAGTAGAGAAAGGATGACGCCCGAGTTGCCGCGGGCGCCGCGCAGCAGGGCCGAGGCGGCAACCTTAGCCACCTCGCTGGCTGCAACGTCGTCGTCCAGGCGTTCCACTTCACGTTTGGCAGCGGCAATGGTCATGCCCATGTTGGTGCCGGTGTCGCCATCGGGAACGGGGAATACGTTCAGGGCGTCAACGGCCTGTTTGTTGTTTGCAATATTGTTGGCGCCCGAAATAAAGGCGTCACGAAGAATTTTACCTGTCAGCATTTTTACCTCCACGCCGTCAAAGCGGCACTGAATTGCCCCGCAGGCCCAGCGACCCCCAGGGTGTTCTCCCCTACCGGGAGGAATAGGGATCACTGCTTCTGGATGCCGTCCACAAATACGTTTACGCGGGCAACCTCAAAGCCGGTGGCTTCTTCCACAGTGTGGCTTACCTTATGCACAATGCTTTGGGTGATGGCCGAAATATTTACGCCATAGCCCACAATGATGTGCAGGTCGATGACCAGGCGCTTGCCGCTGGTGCGTACCTGCACCCCCTTGTCGGCAACCTCCTTGCCGGTCAGCATCTCGCGCAATCCCTGGGAAGCGGAAGAGATGGCCATGCCGGCCACGCCAAAGCATTCCGAGGCGGCGTGGGCCACCAGCTTGGCAAAATACTCCTGAGAAATTTCAATGACGCCCATGGCGTTTTCAATCTTGATCATATCATGTCCTCCTTTTCCGCAGCAGCGTCACGCTGCCGGGCAGCGCGGCTGTTGGCCTGTCGGATCATTTATATACGGCGCGGGCCGGTTTGGCCCATTGCCGGATCATGCAAAATCACATGGCGGAAAGGGCGCGTTATGACAGCACCCAATCCTCTATATTATAAAAGATATCCTGTTCGGTTGCAATAATATTGGAGCAGAAATTGAGGGGATAAGCCACAATTCCCTGACGATAAAACAGCGGAATAAAGGGCACTTCTTGGGCAAAAAGCTGAACCAACTGGTCGTAATCATTACCAGTTCTTAGAAAATGACGCGCCGAATACTGCAAATTTTCACTGCCAAAGGCGCCGTATCCGGTCTCATCAGCTCCGGTAAGCATGGGCAGGATGTTCATATTCATGGGCAGTTTTATCTCGCCCACAAACAGGTCGTAGCTGTTTTCCGCAAGTCGGTATTGGTACTCCTCAAAGGGGCAGCTTTCCACAACGGCACGCAGGCCCACCTCTTCCAGACTTTGGGCCACAGCCTCGGCCACGGCCATGCGGTCCGAGTTTTCATTGTTCACCAAAATGGTCAGGCTTATCCGGTTCCCGTAAAGGGTGCGGTAGCCGTTCTGGTCGCGCTGGCTGCAGCCGATCTGGTCCAGAAGCTGGCCCGCCGTGGTGGTGCTCAGCTGGCTGGGCAGGGTGATGGCCGAGCTGGCGATCTCGTGGGCGGCGGGGTTAAAGGGCATCCAGGAGGTGGTATCCTGGCCAAGATAAACGCCGCTGTCAATACCGCTGCGGTTCAGCAGGCGGTAGATGGTCTGGCGCAGTTCGGCGTTGCCCAGGGTGCCGGCCTTGTTTACCCCCAAATAGACCATATTGCTGAGCTGCATGGTGGTAAAGCCATTGCCCAGCGAGCGGTTCCAGGGGGTGCGCAGGTCGGAACAGGCCAGGTCGATGATGCCGGTTTTGATGCTGTAGGCCGCCGAGCCCATATCGGCAATGTTGACCAGCTCCACCGATGCGATGTTTTCCACCCCGGTCTGATGGTCGGTGTTGGGTGCCAGGCTGTCGCTGCCGGTGGGATAGAAGCGGCCGCTGCCCACCGGGCGGTTGTTGTTGCCGGTGCCGGCCTTTACCACCGGGAAGGTGAGGCTCTTTTCAAAAAAGGCATCGGGGCGGGTCAGACGGACAAAGAACTGCAGGGGGTCGTCGTAATCGATCTCGGCCCAGCTTATGTGGGACAGCCCCGCCGCAAAATAGGGCGAACCCTGGGCCTGCTGCAGCGAATAAACCACGTCGGCGGCGGTCAGCTCGGTGCCGTCCCAGAACTTGACTCCCGGCTTGATGCGGATGGTGGCCACCGCCGTTTCATAGACCATATCCTCTTCCACCACCTGGTCCACCGCCATGGAAAGGGACTGGATCAGGCATTTTTCGGTGCGGTAGTCCTCACCCACCCGGTACAGCGGGTCATACAGAAGCTGGGCAATATAATAGTTCTGCAGCGACTGGGTGGAATAGGGGTTCAGGGTTTCTGCAGCCTCGTAGGCCACCCGCAGAACGGCCGGTTCCTTGGGCTGTTCTGCCTCGGGCTGCTGGGACTGCTGCCCGTTGGGGTCGGCCATGGGGTCGGTGGCAGTGGAGGCAGGCATGCAGCCGGCCAGCATCACTGCCGCCAGCACCAGGGCCAGCAACCGGGTCCATTTTTGTTTCATGCAAATTGCCTCCTTTCCTTATCTTGTATGTTTTTGCTCAAAATATGTTGATGCGTTCGATGTGGGTGGTCTTGCCGGTTTTTTCGTCCAAATCGGCAATGATGCCCGAAAGGCACTGCTCGCCGGGGTCGTTTTCAAAGCGGGTGGGCAGGTGGGTGCGCATGCGGCGGATGGCCCCCGCGGGCTTTACCCCCAAAACCGAGTTGAAGCAGCCGCACATGCCCAGGTCGGTGATGTAGCCGGTGCCGCCGGGCAGGATGCGCTCGTCGGCGGTCTGAACATGGGTGTGGGTGCCCACCACCAGCGAGGCCCTGCCATCCAGATAAAAGCCCATGCAGAGCTTTTCGGCGGTGGCCTCGGCGTGGAAGTCCACAATGACCATCTTGCAGCCGTCGGTCTGTTCCATCAGACGGTCGATGGTATCAAAGGGGTTATCCAGCGGGTCCATAAAGGCGGTGCCCAGCAGGTTGATGACACACAGCCGGAACTTCAGCCCCTCGTAGATGACCAGACCCCTTCCGGGGGCGCTGGAATGAAGGTTGGCGGGACGCACGATATAGTCCTCGTCCTCCAGAATATCATAGATCTCCTTGCGGCGCAGGATGTGGTTGCCCGAGGTGATGATGTCCACGCCGCTTTCCCGCAGTTGGCGGGCCGAAGCGGGCAGCAAGCCATTGCCCTCGGCGGCGTTTTCTCCGTTGGCAATGACCACATCGGGGGCATAGGTGCGGCGCAGCATGGGCAGCACCCGGGAAAGATGGGCGCAGCCTGCCTGCCCCACCACATCGCCGATCATCAAAACCCGCATCGGTCAGTCCTCCTTAACAAAAATCAATTCATGATACAAAAATCTTGTGAAAAATCAGGAAACAAGGGCGGCGTAAAGGGTGCCTTCAAAGGCCCCCTCCCCCGTTTCCACCCCATCGGGCAGGGTGATCCGTTCCAGGGCGCCGCAATAGACAAAGGCCCGTGGACCAATGCTGCGCAGTGCTTTGGGCAGTTCCATCTCCTTCAGGGCGATGCAGCCCGAAAAGGCCAGTGCCTCGATGGTCAGGATGGTCTGGGGCAAAATCACCTCGGACAGGCTGATGCAGTCCGAAAAGCAGCCTTCGCCGATAGTATCCAGGCCTTCGGGCAGGGCAATGCGCTGCAGGCTGACACAGCCGTAAAAGACCGCTTTGCCCAGCAGAATCAGGGAGGAGGGCAGCTCCACGCCGCCCAGGCCGGCACAGCCCAAAAAGGCCCAGTCATTTATCTCGGTCACCCCTTCGGGGATGGTCACACGGCGCAGGCCCACACAGCCCGAAAAGGCCGCTTTGCCGATCACCGTTACCCCCTGGGGCAGTTCCACTTCCTCTAATGCGGTGCAGCCCGAAAAGGCCTCCGGCCCGATTTCGGTCACCCCTTCGGGGATGGTCACACTTTTCAGGGCGGTGTGGTCCTTAAAGGCCGCCATGCTGATGCGGTGTACCCCCCGGGGAATTTCCACCCAGGGGGTCTTGCCCAGATACTTCACCAGGATGCCGTCCTGGATGTCAAAAAACTCGCTGCTCAAGAATCCGGCATCCAGCACGATGGGGGCTGCCTGCACCGGTTCAAAGGCGCCGTCCTCCACCACAATGCCTTCCCCTGTGGTCAGGCCGGTCAGCCGCACACAGTTTTCAAAGGCACGGTCGGCCACCTCCACCACACTTTGGGGCATGGTCACTGAGGTCAGATTTTCGCAGCTGGAAAAGGCCCAGGTCTCAATGGTCTCCAGCCCTTCGGGCAGCTTCAGCTCCTGCAGGCTGGTCAGGCCGGAAAAGGCCCCCTTGCTGATGACCTTTACCCCCTCGGGAATGACCAGCGAGGTGATGCAGGCGTTGCCGGCAAAGCTCCAGGCACCGATGCGGGTCACTCCGTTGGGTATGACCACGTGCGGGCCAACGCCCCGGTAATGCACCAGGGTGCCGTCTTTTTTTATTTCAAATTCACCGTTGCCGGCCGTTTCGGCCACCTTTTGGGGCAGGGCCTCGGGCAGGCGGTCGGGGTCGGGGGAAATGCGGCGTCGCAGGTCCTCGGGCTTTTGCAGTTCGGCCCACAGTTCCCGCAGCCGGGGCAGCGAATAGACCACTCTGCAATTCAAGCACACCCCGCGGTAGCCCCCGGCCTGCATCTGTATGGTGCCGCCGCAGACATCGCATCTCAGCTCTGCCATCTCTTCCCCCTCCTTTCTTTCATACGCTATTGTTCCAGTTTCCAGTATACTTTATCGCTCCCCCGCTTGTCAAAACAATCCCTTCCATTTGGGCATAAAAAACGCCGGACGGCAGTCCGGCGTTTCTCTCTTTAAAGTACCTTGGAAAGGAAATCCTTAAGACGGGGGTGCTGGGGGTTGGCAAAAAACTCCTGGGGAGTGTTCTGCTCGACCACCTTGCCTTCGTCCATAAACAGCACACGGGTGCCAACTTCACGGGCAAAGCCCATTTCGTGGGTAACAACCACCATGGTCATGCCCTCTTCGGCCAGTTCTTTCATCAGTTCCAGAACTTCGCCTACCATTTCGGGGTCAAGGGCGCTGGTGGGTTCGTCAAACAGCATCACCTTGGGGTTCATGGCCAGGGCACGCACAATGGCAATACGCTGCTTCTGCCCGCCCGAAAGCATGTTGGGGTATTCGTTGGCCTTTTCGGCCAGGCCGATGCGCTCCAGCAGACGGTCGGCGTTGGCGTCGGCCTCTTCCTTGGTCTGCAGCTTCAGCTGGATGGGCGCCAGGGTGATGTTTTCCTTAACAGTAAGGTGGGGGAACAGGTTGAAGTGCTGGAACACCATGCCCATCTGCTGACGGATCAGGTTCAGTTCGTTGCCCTTCTGCTTGTTCACCACAGTGCCTTCAAATACAACGTCGCCTTCGGTGGGAACCTCCAGCAGGTTGAGGCAGCGCAGGAAGGTGGACTTTCCGCTGCCCGAAGGCCCGATCACAACCACCTTTTCGCCCTTGGAAATATGTTCGTCGATGCCGCACAGCACCTCGTGGTCGCCAAAGGATTTGTGCAGGTTTTTAACGTCGATCACCGGCCCTCATCCTCCTTTCCAGTTTTTCCATCAGCCACGACAGGAAGATTACCAGCAGCAGGTAAATGAGCGCTGCGGCGATCAGCGGCATGAAGGCTTCAAATGTACGGCCCTGAATGATGGTGGCGCCCTTGGTCAGGTCGCCCAGGCCGATCACGGTAACAATGGAAGTTTCCTTCATCAGGGTGATCAGTTCGTTGCCCAATGCAGGAAGAATGTTCTTGATGGCCTGGGGAATGATGACCAGGCGCATGGTCTGCAGATAACCCAGACCCAGCGAACGGGCAGCCTCGGTCTGGCCGCCGTCGATGCTCATTATGCCGCCGCGCACGATTTCGGCCACATAGGCGCCCGAGTTGATGCCAAAGGCCATTACGGCAACCATCAGCTTGTTGGTGGTGTTCACCAGAATAACAAAGTACATGATCATCAGCTGGATCATCATGGGGGTGCCGCGGATCACGGTCAAATAAAGCTTGCAGAACCAGTTGGCAATCTTGACCAGGGTGCCGCCCACGCCGGTAAGCTGGTCACGCTGCTGGTCGTGGAAGGAACGCACGGCTGCGATCACAATACCCAAAATCAAACCCAGCACCAGCGAAAGCGCGGTCACTTCCAGGGTGACGCCCAGGCCGCGCACCATGTACAGCCAGCGGTTGTCTTCAACGAAGCAGAGGATAAACTTGTCCACCAGGTTGTTCCAAATCTCCAACATCGATTTCCGCCCCTTTCCTTAAAATTTTCTTATAACGTCCCAAAAGGGCGGCTTAAACAAGTCGCCCTTTCAGAATTCAATTTGCGTGTTTTGCTTATTCAGCGGGGATGTACTTGGCAACGATCTTGTCCAGGGTGCCGTCGGCAGTCAGTTCAGCCAGGGCGGCGTTGATGTCCTTCAGCAGGTCTTCGTTGTCCTTGGAAACGGCGATGGCGTAGTCTTCAACAGCGTATTCGGTGTCCAGAATGACCAGGCCTTCGTTGGAAGTAACAAAGTTCTTGGCGGGTTCGTTGTCGATGATAACGGCATCGATCTTGCCCTGGGTCAGAGCCAGAACGGCGTCGCTGCCCTTGGGGTAACGTTCGATGAATTCATCGCCAAATCCGTCGGTGGAGTAGATGTCGCCGGTGGTGTTTTCCTGAACACCGATCTTCTTGCCGGCCAGGTCGTCCAGAGAGGCGATGTCGCTGCCTTCCTTAACGATAACCACCTGTACGCCAACGGCGTATACGTCAGAGAAGTTTACACTTTCCAGACGTTCTTCGGTAACGGTCATGCCGGCCATGCCCATGTCGCACTTGCCGGTCTGAACAGCGGCGATGATGGAACCAAAGTCCATGTCTTCGATCACCAGTTCCATGCCCAGCTTTTCAGCGATCACTTCGGCAACTTCAGCGTCGATGCCAACGATCTTGTCGTTTTCGTAGTATTCATAGGGGGGGAAGTAGGCGTTGGTAGCCATGGTCAGGGTCTTTGCTTCCTTGGAAGCGCCACCGCAGGCGGCCAGAGAAAGTACCATCATCAGTACCAGCACGATTGCAAGAATCTTTTTCATTTTATGTACCTCCAAAATATCAAGTGTCCCGTTCCTTTTGGGACGATGACACCATTATACACTCCATTCATGAAAAATCAAGGGATATTTGCAAAAAAATGCATTTTTCAGTAATTTTTATACAATTATACGCCGTTTTGCAACTTTTTTATCACTTTTTCCATGTCTTCGGGGATGGGAGCCTCGATGTGCACCGTTTTTTTGTCGCTGGGGCGGGGAAATTCCACCCACAAACAGTGCAGCGCCTGGCGGGTCATTAGGTCAAAGCTGCCGCCATACAGGTCATCCCCGGCCAGGGGATATCCTTTGTAACTCATATGCACCCGTATCTGGTGGGTGCGCCCGGTGTGCAGCACAAATTCGGCCAGGGTGTGGCTGCCAAACCGCTCCAGCACATGGTATTCGGTGACGGCATCCTGCCCATCGGGGTCAACGATGCGGTGCATGGCGTAGGGCTCCTCGGGCATGATGGGCAGGTCGATGATGTCGCTGTCCTTGGGCAGGTCCCCCTCCACCAGGGCGATGTAGCGCTTTTTCACCTGCTTCCACAAAAAGCCGGCGGCAACCTGGTTCTTTGCCGCCACCACCGTTCCGGTGGTATCCCGGTCGATGCGGTTGATGGGGCGGAAGGGTCCGCCCTCGCCGATCTCCAGGCAGTGGGCGGCGTACACATGGGCCAGGGTGTCAAAAAAGTGCCCGCCCGACTGGTGGCAGGGCATGCCAAAGGGCTTGTTGTAGACGATCACATCCTCATCCTCATACAAAATGGGGACCTTGATCTCCGAGGGCTTGATCTTTGGCGGATCCTGGGGCAGGGTGATGTTCAGGGTGTCCCCGGCGCTCAGCAGGTCGATGGTGCGGGCGTGCTGGCCGTTGAGCAAAATACCCTGGTCGGGGGGCATATGCCGCAGCTTTACGATCACCCGGCTGGAGATGCCTTCCCGCCGCAAAAAGTGTTCAATTTTCATGCCGTGGTCGGCAGGTTCTATCTGAAATGTAAGGATGCGCATGGTTTCACCTTGTCTGTGGTCACTTTTTCTTCTGTTCCAAAAAGTCGCGCAGGGCGGCACTGGCCAGCAGCAAGCCTGCCGCCGGGGGCACAAAGGGCGCGCTGCCGGGGCTGTGGCGTCCGTGTTCCCCGTCGTTGGCGTTGATGCCCTGGATGGGCGGCTCCAGCGAATAGACCACCTTCAGCCCGGGTACGCCACGCTTGCGCAGCTCCCGGCGCATCACACGGGCCAGGGGGCAGCCGGTGCCGGAGGTCTCGCCAATGTCGCCGCACCGCAGCAGGGAAGGGTCCAGCCGGTTGCCGGTGCCCATGCTGGCATACAGCAAAATGCCCCGTTGGTGGCACTGCTCGGCCAGGTGCAGCTTGGCGGTCACGGTGTCGATGGCATCTATGATGATGTCGGGTTCAAAGTCAAAAACAAAGCTGCT
>JAGAPB010000114.1 GCA_017847995.1 Oscillospiraceae bacterium | reverse complement strand
CTCCTGGTGGAAGGAACCCATTTCGTTCTGCACCACCTGGCTGATGATGTCAAACACATCGCCGGTGACGGTGCGGCCTGTGGCAAGGTTATAGACGCGGATGGTGCCCAGGTCATCATCGTAATCCCGGTCTTCCTCGTCCTCGTAATCTTCCTCCTCTTCACTGCTGCTGGGCCTGGAAGAAGAACCGGAAGGCCGCTGGGAGGAAGAAGATTCCTCCTCGCTGCTTTCTTCTTCCTCGCTTTCCTCTTCCTCGCTGCCGCTTTCGCTGGAGGAAGAGCTTTCTTCTATGGCAGAAGAAGACGAAGAACTGCTTTCTTCCTTATATTCCTTGATAAGGTCGGCGTCCTCCTTCAAAATCTGGCGGAGCAGGGAGAGCCAGTCCTCGCGGGGGGTGACCATCATCCGGATAATGACCGCTTCGCGGGCCTCGTCTTCCAGATAATCAAAATCGCGGGAGCCGTTCAGGGCGCCGTTGGCGTCGGCCTTAAGCTGGGCGCGGTTGGTAGGCTTTAGCTGTTCAAAGATGTCCTCCCACTCGGCCTCTTCGGTTTCGGCCAGGGTCAGCATCAGGGCATCCAGCACCGTCTGGTCCAGGCCCTGCAGCCGTTCTTCGGCAGCCACCACATCGTCGGCGGTGGTTTCACGCTCGGCCTCCTGCTTGCGCTGGTTGGCTACATCATATTTTTGCTGGGGGGTCAGTTTTTCCAGTTCCTCCTGGGTCAGCCAGGCCCTGCACAGCTTCATGCGCTGGTGGACCATTTCCTCCAGCTCTTCGGGCAGGGTGTAGGCCAGCTCGTCCTCGGTCAGCCACAGGGTGGGGTCATCCTCGGCCGGGGGGGTGTTTTCATCGGAAGAACTTCCCTGCTGGCTTTCTTCGGCAGGGTTATTCACGGGGCGGCTTTGTTCGGGCATGGCCATTGCCACAACGATGGCGGCAACAAAAATGACCACCAGCACCCCGATGGTTACAAACAACATGACAGGGGAGCCTTTCTGGCTCTTGTAATGGGGGAGTTTTGCTTTGCGGGCCATGGGCACCTTCCTTTCATTGCCTTATCTTTTAAATGATACTGTTTTTCAAAAAGATATCCTATTGGCAGAATGCCTAAGATATTCACCCCATTTTTGACAAAACAAAGACCCTCCCGCCGGAACAGAAGGGCCATGGTGGTCATTTGGCAAACTCAGTTATTCTCGTCCTTTTTCTTTGCCTTTTTCATCAGATACACCAGCAAAGCGATGATAATAAGGATCAGCAGAAGGATAAGCCAGGGGAAGGAACTTGCCTGAGGTTCGGTTTCTTCGGGCACGGCAGGCTCTTCCACAGGGTCAGAGGCCTGTGCCGAAGGGGTGCTTTCAGGCTCGGCGGGTTCAGCCGCTTGTTCCTGGGCAGGCTCCTGGGAAGCGGGGGCCTCAGGTTCAGGCTCTTCTGCGGGTGCTTCCTCAACAGGGTCTTCCACCGGCTCCCCGCCGCTTTCTTCCAAAGGTGCTGCGGGAGCCAAAACAAACTCGGCGGAAATGCGGTGGCTCTTGCGCACGTCGATAAAGGAATATTCCGCCACGGCGCCAACGCTCTTGCCGTCCACCAATACGTCGGCAATTACATAGCCATCGTCGGCGGTGATGGTAAAGGTCTTGTCAAACTTTCTGCGAACGTCCACTTCCCCTTCGGGGTCGATGGTGCCACCCTCTCCGGCTGAAGCCTTAACGGTGTAAAAAGTGACCTTGGGGGTCGAGCGGGGCTCTTCAGAGGAGCTGCTTGCACCAGAACTTCCTGTGTTGGGATCAAAAGAATCATAACTGCTTGAATTGTCAGAAGAACCGGTGTTGCGTGTATCAGTGCTGCTGGAAGAAGTTGAACCATCTGCAAAGACAGCCAAAGGGGTGATGGCGGCAACGATGAGCAGCGCAAGCAAAACGGATATGATTTTTTTCATTTGAGCAAGACCTCCTTTGAGATAAAATGGGGGGTGTTCTTGATACTTTACAAAAACAGTATAGCATCGGCCAAACCCGCCGTCAATTATGATTTTTACCAAAAATTTTTACGCCATAAAGAAAAACCGCCCGTGCGCAAGGCACAGGCGGCGTTTGTGTTTATTCAGTGGGTTGGGTTCCTTCGCCAGTGGCGGGTTCTTCGTCATCGTCAATCGGGTCTTCTTCCCCCTCGCTTACAGTGGCGGGAACATCGGCCGGGTCGGTTTGATTTTCGTCTTTGGTTCCATCGCCTGAGGGAGTGTTCTCTCCGTTGGTGTCGCCAGTACCTTCGCCGGTATTCCCCTCGTTGGAGCTCCCTTCGCCAGAGGCATCTTCACCGCTACCGCCGCCGGAAGATTCGGGGGGCGTTGTGCTACTGCTGCCCGAACTGGAGCTGCTTGAGCCGGTGGGGCCAGTATAATTATCCTCGTACGAATAGCCGCAGACCGTGCAGGTGTGCTTGGTATAACCCTTCTCGGTTTCGGTGGGGTCAACTACGGTATCATTATAGGTATGCTGTCCGGTAGCTGCAACTTCATCACCGGTGTATTTATCTCCACACTCGCAAACATAGGTGGTGTAACCAGGTGCACCACAGGTGGGAGCGGTCACAGTTGCTTTATAGTTGTGTTTATGTTCAGCATCAAACTTATCCAGGTATTTCTGAATGATTTCCGGCCATTTGCTTTCGTCGGCCTTTATCATTTCGGCCAGACAGGCGCTGCGGTACTTCCCGGTCAGCTTTGCGGGAATTTGTCCGGCGGCCTTTTCTTCCTTTTGCTTGGCGGCTTCGGCAGCCTGCTGCTTGGTGGCCAGCAGTTCCTGGATATCCTTCCAACTGCGGCACTTGGCCAGTTCCTCGGGGGTGAGGATGGCGGCTGCGGCCTGATTGGCGGCGATCTTTTCCAGCTTTTCGGCTTCGGTCAGATTGGCATCACGGTCCTCTTCCGAAAGCCACTTGCGGTCGCGGCGGCTGCGCATGGCGCTCAGCTTTTCGGCGGGGGTCATGCCGGTCATTTCCTCTTCGTCCAGCCATTCCAGCAGGGCATAGCGGCGTTCCGAAGCAAAGAATTCCAAATCTTCGGGGCTGTAGCCCTCGGCGGTGTAGGCGTCAATTTCCTCCTGGGTCAGCCAGGCGGTGATATTGTCGGGGTTGACCGATTCCAGTGCGGCCTGAGAGGCTGCTTCGGCGGCAGCCAGTTCGGCGGCCTCCTGGTTGCGCTTGATCTGCTCGTACCATTCGGCGGGCATGACGGGGCTGGCGTTCAGGGTGACGATGGAGGTATCCACAGCGGGGTCTTCCCCTTCGCGGATGGCGCGGCCCACCACAACAAAGCGCGCCACACGGTTGCCCTGGGCATCCCGGAAGGAATAGTCACAGGTGGAAAGGGTGACCAGCTTGTCGGCGGTGTTCACGTCAATTTTGGTGTTGATGAGGGAGCGGGCACGCACCTGGTTGACAAATTCGGTCAGTCCAGCTTCATCCAGGTCGATCATGCTGTGGTACATAAATTCGGGGTCGTTGGCAGTCACCAAAAACACGCCCAGAATTTTATATTCGTTTTCCTTGTATACGGTGTCGTAACGGAAGGTGGGGTGTTCCTTATAATAGGAGATCTTTTTGTAGTTCATCAGCTCGCCGAACATCTGGCCGTCGTTCATGTTGTGGCCATAAATGACGGTGTTGGTGCTGGGCTTTTTGATGTCTGCGCGGTAATCAACATAGGGAACGCCGTGATCGTTATAGTTGCCGTCAAAGTCGGCACGATGATATTTTGTGTTGCTGTTGGCCTGCACCACAGGATAATTCAGTTTGGTCCCGGCAATTTCGATCCAGCCGGCAATGTCTTCATTGCGTTCCCACAGGGCGGCAAACTTGGTCAGATAGTCATCGGGGTAGTCGTCCACCACTTCGTAGTTTTCGTCCACCACCAGCATATTGCCCAGCTCCTGGGTCAGTTTTTCCGTGTAGACCGACTCCTGCCTTACGCTGAGGATGTAGGCGATGGAGCAGACAAACACAACGATGGCCACCCAAAAGATGCATTTGCGGATGATCTCACGCTTGTCGTCCCCTTTAACAGGGATAAAGCGGGTCCACCACTGGGACTTTTCCTGTTTCTTTTGATTCATTGCAATTTCCTCCTGAGCCGGCCAATAAACTGGTAAGATCCGATAAGATCCTATTCTTTATAATACAATTTATCTTGGCAATAACCTATTGACGGAATACCCAAAAAAAGGGGGCGTTTTTTTCGATTGCGGAAAGCAGGGTCGGGCGGCGCAAAAAAACAGGCATGGCCATCGGGCCATGCCTGTTTTCTGTGCAAAAATATTACGCATCCGAAGAATTGTCCGAAACCGCCACGGCAATAACTTCGGTGCCGCTGGATGTGGTTTCGCTTCCGCTGGAAGTTTCTCCTCCGCCGGAAGAGCCCTCAGAACCGGAAGATGATTCGCCACTGCCGGAGGCAGATTCAGAGCTGGCCGAATCCGACCTGGAGGTTTCGGGATCGGACGTCTCGGGAGGAGGTGTCTGATTGCTGTGCGGTCCTTCGTGTCCCTTGGCAAAGGTGCAGCCCTCTGCCGGACACTGGTTGCTGTGCTTTCCGGTGTGGCCCTTGGGCAGGGTGCAGCCAGCGGTGTCGCAGGCAGTCTGGTTGCTGTGCAGACCGCTGTGGCCCTTGGGCAGGGTGCAGCCGGCGGTGTCACAGGCAGTCTGGTTGCTGTGCAGGCCGCTGTGGCCCTTGGGCAGGGTGCAGCCGGCGGTGTCACAGGGGGTCTGGTTGCTGTGCAGGCCCTCGTGGCCCCTGGGCAGGGTACAGCCCTGGGTTTCGCACATGCTTTCCAGTTTCTTCTTCATTGCCTTCTGGATCTCGTTCCAGCTGCGGCACTTGGCCAGTTCCTCGGGGCTGAGGATGGCGGCTGCGGCCTGGTTGGCGGCGATCTTCTCCCGCTTTTCGGCTTCGGTCAGGCTGTGGTCCTCTTCGGCCAGCCACAGCTTATCGCGGCGGGCATACATGGCGCTGAGCTTTTCGGCGGCGGTCAGGGAGGTCATTTCCTCTTCGGCCAGCCATTCCAGCAGCTCGTAGCGGCGCTCGTCGGCAAAGTACCACAGGTCGTCTTCGGTATAGCCATCGGCCAGATAGGCGTCGATCTCTTCCTGGGTCAGCCAGGCGCTGATGTTTTCGGGGTCAACCGAGTCAAGGGCCTCCTGGGCGGCCGATTCGGCGGCGGCCAGTTCGGCGGCTTCCTGGTTGCGCTTGATCTGTTCATACCATTCGGCGGGCATGACGGGGTTGGCGTTCAGGGTGGCTACCGAGGTATCCACGGCGGGAGCTTCGCCATCGCGGATGGCGCGCCCCACCACTACAAATCTGGCAACACGGTTGCCCTGGGCATCCTTGAAGGAATAGTCGCAGGTGGAAAGAGTGACCAGCTTATCGGTGGTTTTTACGTCGATCTTGGTGTTGATGAGGGAGCGGGCACGAACCTGGTTGACAAATTCGGTCAGCTCGGCCTCATCCAGGTCGATCATGTTGTGGTACAAAAATTCGGGGTCGTTGGCAGTTACCAGGAACACGCCCAAAATCTTGTACTCATTTTCCTTATAGACACTGTCGTACCGGAAGGTGGGATGTTCCTTGTAGTAGGACAGGTTCTTGTAGTTCATCAGTTCACCGAACATCTGGCCGTCATTCATGTTGTGGGCGTAGATGACGGTGTTGGTGCTGGGCTTTTTCTGGTCAACACGGAAATCCACAAAGGGGACGCCGTGGTTGTTGTTGTTTCGGTCAAAGTCAAGGCGGGAATAGAACTCGTTGTTTTTGCCCTGCACAACGGGATAGTTGACCTGAGTGCCGGCAATTTCGATCCACCCGGCAATGTCCTCGTTGCGTTCCCACAGGGCGGCAAACTTCTTCAGATAATCATCGGGATAATCGTCGGAAGCCTCGTAATCATCGTCCACCAGCATGCTGCCCAGTTCCTGGGTCAGTTTTTCGTTGTTGACCGATTCCTGCTTTACCCCAATGATGTAGGCGATGGGGCTGATGAAGACCACGATGGCCAGCCAGAAGACGCACTTGCGGATGATCTCCCGCTTGTCATCCCCTTTGACAGGGATAAAGCGGGTCCACCAGGCGGCCTTTTGGGCGGCAGCTTCTCCGGCAGCTTCCCTGCGGGCAGGGGTTTGGCTGCCCCTGGTTTTTTCGGGGGCCTTTTCCTTTTTTCCGCCGAAAACCCCGGCAAAGGCGGGGGCCTTCTTTCCTCCCCGGGCCGAAGCAAGCTGGAATTCGCCCAGTTCCCTTGCGGTGGGCAGGATCTCGTTATAATGGGAAGCGTAAAGCCGCACCATGTTCATGGCCTGGTTGACGGCAACATTGCGCACAAAGGCGGGGTTGCTGCTGTTGACCGAAAGGGTGCGGGTCCAGGCCTTTTTGGCATCGGTCAGGGCCAGCGAAATTCTTTGGCGGCCGTCGGGCTGGCTTTCGGTATGTACCGCCAGGCCCAGGGCGGCTCCGCTTTGGCGGCGGATGGCGTTTGCCGCAGCCACGGCAAGGGTCTGGTCATCCTGTGCCTTGGCATTCAGCCCCAAAGCTTTTTTGCCCTGGTTGTCGGAAAAATCCGCCCCGCCGGTCAGAATGCCGCCGCGGGAAAGCAGGCGGCACACCTGTCCCTCCAAGCCCGCTTCAGCCACGGCGATGCGGGCGTTTTTGGATTTGAGCAGTTCCGAAACCACGGGGACGATGCCGTCGGTGTCAACACCGTAGACGCAGCTTCCCAGGCGGGATTTGACGGCATCCACAACGCTGAGGCCCAAATTGGCGGCTTCGCCCAGGGTTTGGCCCAGGGTGGTGGTTCTTACCAAAACCTCGCCGGCTCCGGCGCTGACCTTAACGGCAGGGTTTTTCCGTCCCAGCAGGTCCTCCAGCATCTGGCTGGCCTGGCTGGCCGAAAGCCCCGAAACCCCGATGCGGTGGCGCACGGCGGGCCGGCCGCTTACTTCCGAAAGGTAGGAAAACACGCTGCCATCCAGCAAAGAACGCAGCTCGGCGGGGTCATCGGGCAGCATGATGATGCACTGGCCGCCCGAGGAGACGGCGCAGCCGGGGTAGCCCCCGGTTTTGCTGCGGAAGACGGTGGCCCCTTCCGGAACCTTTACCCCGCGGCGAACGCCCTTGGGAATGGTCTGGCCCTCGGCCTCATATTTGGCTTTGATCTGGTTGTAGCTCAGGTGGTCTTCCACCATGGGAACCGAAAGGCCCTTGCAGACGGTGGATACGGTGAAGTCATCTTCTTCGCCAATGCCGCCCACAATGATGGCCGAACGACCGGAGGAAATGGTCTCGGCCAGCAAGTGCTGCAGACGCTGCTGGGTGTCTGCAACGGCCGGCATGGCCGGGGTATCGATCCCCAGCAGCCCAAGCTCGTCCTTCAGTAGGTCAATATTGGATTGAAGCACCTGCCGCAGACGGCTTTGACTGCCTACGCCGATCAGTTGTATGGTCATAAAAAACCTTCTTCCGTGATAAAATTCCTCTTGTTGTGTTCGCACGGTGCGCGAACTTTCTATTCCGGGGACCAGGGCGGCAAGCCATGCCGCATCCCGGTCCCTTTCTGTCGTTGGTTTGGTGGTTGGGGTCAATTTTGCAATTGCACCCCAAAGATTTAGTGTGTCTTTTTAGAGAAACTATTGCAGCGGCAAAAAATTTTGCGGCTGCGCCGATTTTTAAGGGTACCGGCCCCAGGTGTGGGCTGTGTGAAAAAGACCGGTGCAAAGCACCGGTCTTTTCTCTCTTCTCAGTGTGCTTAGCGACGGCTCTTTTTGCCGGAACGGGCAACCAGCAGGGCGATGAGGATGGCCACAACGATGGCGGCAGCCAGGATCATCAATACAACGGGCATCAAAGACTTGGAAGGTTCTTCCTCTTCCACTGGAGCCTCTACGGGTTCCTCTTCTTCTGCCTCGGTTTCGGGTGCGGGCTCGGTCTCGGGTTCGGGTTCGGGGGTGATGTCCACGGCGGGTTCTTCGGGCTCGGGTGCAGGCTCAGCTACCGAAGATTCGGGTGCGGGGGCCGGTGCAGCCGAGGATTCGGGGACAGGTGCGGGAGCGGGAGCAGCCGAAGACTGGGGAGCAGGTGCGGGGGCCTCGGGCTGAGAGGCAGGCTGCTGAGCAACGCTGCCGGCCAGCGATTCGGTGCTGAGAACGAAGGTGCCCAGGGTAACGTCGGTCATCTTCCAGGTGTTGTGGCGGCCATCTTCCTTGACGTCGATGCGGGTCAGCTTGGTGCCGTCGAAGGAGTAAACATAGTCGTAGTCATCGTCTACCATAAAAGTGGCGGTGCCGGAGATGGTGGGCTGGGCCAGGAAGTTGACACACTTGGGAACGCTGTTCTTGGCCAGCTTGTCGATGGCGGCAATTTTGCTTTCATCGGGGTCAAAGGCGATGGCGCGGGAGCCCAGACGCATCTGGATATCGATGGGGCCACAGTCAAAAATGACCCAGCCGCGGTCGTCGGCGGCAAAGGAGATGGCCGAACCGGTGCCGTCGTAAATTTCGGCATCCTCGGCATCTTCATAGGTATCAACATAATAGATGTCGTTGCCCACGTCGTAGGAATCGCTGTAATAGAACTTTTCACCCTTTTCAATGCCGCGGGAGGTCCAATCGTCCTTGGCGGTCAGGGTGATCTCAAAATCGATGTAACCGGGGTTGTCCACGGTCAGGGAGTGGTTGTTGGCAACGGTGATAAAGAACTCGCCGTCTTCCAGGCCGTGGTCTGCAACATACTTGGAGCCCTTTACGATGTCGAACTCGATCTTAAAATCGCGCTTGTCAACGCTAATGTCATTGGTACCGTTGGTCATTTCAATATAATAGGTTTCGCCGGGCAGCATCTGGCCATCATCGCCAAGCTTTTTATCCGACTTATCGGTCATAACAAGATCATAGCCATCGTCTGCAAAGGCAGGAACAGCCATTGCGACCAGCATGATCAAAGCCAAAATCAAAGACAGAACTTTTTTCATAAAGAGTACCTCCATTCGTTGTTTAAACGGACGTGTCCTATTTCAGTAATTTTATAATATTTTGACAAATCTTTCAATATGCAAAGGCCAATTTGAACAGAAAATATAGGTTTTTCTTCCCCATTTGGACCTATATATGGTGGATTTTTTAGAAAAAGCACAAAACTTCCATAAAATGACGGATTTTGGCCCCCGCCCCGGAAGGGGCACATCCGCGGCAAAGCCGCAAAAAATGCTGTTGTTTGGGGCAAAAATACATTATAATATAATAGGAAAAAGGGCCGGTTTGCGGCAGAATTTATACCATTGGGTAAAACAAAGGGGAATTGTGATGAAAGTCCGGAACCGTTCTTTAAAAAGAATAGGCCTGTTGGCCGCCCTGCTGCTTGTCTGCCTTTGCCTGACTGCCTGTGCCGGCGGCAAATACAGCGATGCCGAAGAACTGTACGCCCAGGGGGACTATGCCGCCGCCCTGGAACTGTATGAGGAGCTGGGGGACCACCAGGACGCGCCGCAAAAGGCCAACCTGTGCCGCTATCACCTGGCCGATGCCCTGCTGGAACAGCAAAACTATGAGGAAGCCCTGCCCTATTACCGGCAGTTGGCGGGCCACCGGGATTCTGACGATAAGGCCGCTTTTTGCGAGCAAAAAATAGGCATGGCCGCCAATGCCGACAACGACTTTTTGGCGGCGCTGGAGCAGTCGGTTGCCGACCGGCTGAACGCCACCGCCCAGGGCGGCGAAACTGTTGATCTTAAAATCGTGGTGGACACCGAGCTGGCCTATCTGGAAGGGTTTGCCGATGCCACATTTTATGACCAAAGGCTGAGCCGGCTTGCGCAGCAGTACCTGAAAGGTCTGTACGAGCAGCAGGAAGCTCTGGGCGAAACCCTGCGCTGCGACCACGATTTCAGCTGGCTGCAGGGCGAGGCCGACCGCCTGGAAGCGCTGAGCTGCCTGTATGAAGAATACGGCTTTATGGAAGAGGATGTACAGTTTATTGCCAACTGTGTCAAGCAGGCCGAGGATGCCCAAACCAGACTGGCCGCCCACAAGGCCATCGAGGACGACATCGATGAACAAACCTCCTCCGATGCCTTTGAGCCGGAATATGAGTACCTGTATGACGATTGGGGAAGATTTTCCTTCCGGCTGAAGAACAATACCGAATACACCTATTCCACCGTCTTTGACTTCCGGTTTTTGACCGAAGACAACAACCTGTTCTATTCCGACAGCGTTGCCATCGAGAACATCCGCCCCGGCGAAAGCTACACCGTGTCGGTGGATATTGACCTGAAAGATTGCGACACCGAGGGCCTTAACTGGGAGTGGGAAAACTATTATACATCCTTTCAGTGGTAAAAAACGGAAGAATTATTGCATCCCGGCCCAAATATTCCCTCTTTTTTGTCCTCAAAATCAACAAAACAGCCTGAGGGCCGCCCTGTGTTCTTGTCAAAAAGACAAATATCCGCAAAACAAACACACATTTTGACAGGATAGGTTGACAAACACCATCAATCGTGGTAAGGTAGGCTTCGTAAATTAAATAACGGCAGTTGAAGTTCTTAGGGGAACGGCGCAAGCCTACCGAAGGAGTGAAACTCTCAGGTGCCCGGTTTTCGGGTAGGGACTAAGAATGGATGCAGCTCTGGAGAAGCCTGTTTTACAGGTACCGAAGGTGCAAGGCGGTTTTCGCCGAATCTCTCAGGTAAAAGGACAGAGTCAAACAACCGCAGACTTAGGGTCTGCCCTTGTGCGCGTGTGCTTTCTTTTTCGGAGCAGCTGAAAATGCTGTTCCGTTTTTTTATTTTGAGGAGGAAAAACAAATGATTGCAAACATTGAAGCTGCACTCTATCCCATCGTGTGCGACATCAACACCTACCTTTCCAACTACATTCTGGTCTTTTTGCTGATTGGCGTTGGTCTTTGGTATTCCATTAAAACCCGCTTTGTGCAGGTTCGCTGCTTTGGCGAAGGCATGAAGAAGGTATTCGGCAACATCAGCCTGCGCGGCGGCAAGCAGGAAAAGGGCATGAGCTCCTTCCAGGCTTTGGCAACCGCCATTGCCGCACAGGTAGGCACCGGCAACATCGTTGGTGCTTCGGGCGCCATCCTCACCGGCGGCCCCGGCGCCATCTTCTGGATGTGGATCATCGCCTTCCTGGGCATGGCCACCATCTATTCCGAAGCCACCCTGGCCATCAAAACCCGCAAGGTCGACGCCGAAGGCAACATTCAGGGCGGTCCTGTTTACTACATCCGCGAAGCCTTTAAGGGCGGCTTTGGCAAGTTCCTGGCCGGCTTCTTTGCAGTAGCCATCATTCTTGCCCTGGGCTTCATGGGCTGCATGGTTCAGTCCAACTCCATCGGCGAAAGCATGAACACCGCCTTTGGCATTCCCACCTGGATCACCGGTCTGGTACTGGTCGTTATCTGCGGCTTCATCTTCCTGGGCGGCATGCAGCGTCTGGCCTCGGTTACCGAAAAGGTCGTTCCCATCATGGCCTGCATCTTCCTGGCCGGCGGTCTGGTCGTACTGGTTGCCCGCATCCAGTACATCCCCGCCACCTTCGGCATGATCTTCAAGTATGCCTTCCAGCCCCAGGCCATCATCGGCGGTGCCTTTGGTGCAGCCATCAAGGCAGCCATCAGCCAGGGCGCCAAGCGCGGCCTCTTCTCCAACGAAGCCGGTATGGGTTCCACCCCCCACGCACATGCCCAGGCCAATGTTGACCATCCCCACGACCAGGGCGTTGTTGCCATGATCGGCGTATTCATCGACACCTTCATTGTTCTGACCCTGAACGCTTTGGTCATCATCTCCACCCTGTACACCCCCGACGGCCCCCTGCACGAAATGGGCGCTGCCGCTGCCAGCACCGTTATCACCAAGACCAACCTGGCCCAGACCGCATTCGGCACCGTATTCGGCGAAAAGTTCGGCGCTATTTTCGTAGCCGTCTGCCTGTTCTTCTTTGCCTTCTCCACCGTGCTTAGCTGGAACATGTTCGGCAAGATCAACGTTCAGTATCTGTTTGGCAAAAAGAACCCCAAGGCCTGCACCGCTATCTATGCTGTTATCGGTCTTGTCTTCATCTTCCTGGGCACCCTGGCCTCCAATAACCTGGTTTGGGAGCTGACCGACGCCTTCAACTACCTGATGGTACTGCCCAATGCTCTGGCTCTGTTTGCACTGACCGGCATTGTTGTCAAGTCTGTCAAGGAAGCTGACGCCAAAAAGAACAAGTAATTCTTTCTTCGCAAACAAAAATCCCCATCCGCTGCGGATGGGGATTTTTCTATTGCTCATTCAAGTGCTTCTACTTCATAAAATTCGGAAAAGTCGGTTTTGACCCGCGTGATGGCCTTGACCCGGTGGGGACCGGGCAGGGCGGCGGGGTCGTCGGTAATTTCGGCCCATTTGGTGCCGGAGCAGGAGATCCAACCGTCCTCGATCTTCAGCACACGGTTGAAGGAATATTGCTCTTCGGTTTGGTCATCAAAAAAGGTGCGGCGGTCCTGGCCCTCCAGGTCGGTGGAAACGAGAGTATCTCCATCGGTGTAGTAGATGCGGCCATCCTCCACCAGAAAAGGAACTGCCTCCAGCCCCAGGCTGAACAGCCGGGTGGTCCCGCCGGCATCCTGCCTGCAAAGGAAGTATTCGTCCCCCATGGCCTGCTCCTCCTTTTCCACAAAGAAGGTGGGTTCGTCTTTCCCGCTCTGCTCCTGGGCGGAGTCGCCGCTGTAATAGCCTTCGGGCAGGGTGATCTTCGGCTTGCCGCAGGCGGCCAGCAGCAGGCAAAGCAGAAATATTACGGCAATCTTTTTCATGCGGCATCCCTCCTTTTTCTGTTCCATTATAGCAAAGGTATGCTATACTTACAATCAGCAAGGCATTCTGCGCAGGATAACAACACCCAAACGGAGGAATGAGAGATGAGAAAGAATTTTGGCGCCAAGCCCTGGACCTATCCCCAGCCTGTTTTCATCATCGGCACCTATAACGAGGACGGCACCCCCAACGCCATGAACGCCGCCTGGGGCGGCATCACCGAAGAGGCCGAGCTGACCATGTGCATCAGTGCCGAGCACAAAACCACTGCCAACATTCTGGCCCGTGGAGCCTTTACCGTAAGCATGGCCGACGCCGCCCATGTGGCGGAATGCGACTATGTGGGCATCGCCTCGGGCAACGAGGAACCCAACAAGATGGAAAAGGCCGGCTTCCACACCACCAGAAGCGAATTTGTGGACGCCCCACTGATCGACGAGCTGGCTGTTGCCCTCGAGTGCAGGCTCATCAGCTATGACGAGGAAAGCTGCCGCCTGGTGGGCGAGATCGTTAATGTCTGCGCCGACCAAAGCGTGCTGGACAACCAGGGCAATGTAGACCCCGCCAAAGTCCGTCCCATCGCCTTTGACCCCTTCAACAACACCTATCTGGTGCTGGGAGAAGTGGTCGGGCAGGCCTTTGCCGACGGCACAAAAATCCAGTAAGCGCACACAAAAAGCCACCCTGTCAGTCGGCCTAACAGGGTGGCTTTTCTTTTTATGCAGTGATTTTGGCACGCAGCCTGCGCCACACCAGGGGCGGCAGGTGCATGATGATGATGACCGCCGCGATCAGCACCGGGAAGCCCAACAGGTGGCTGCCCCAATGCCGGGCAAACCAGACCATGGGGGTTCCCGGTTCGGCATAGCGCAGGAACATGAAGTTGGTGCCCAGGAGGGGATTGAGGAACCACAGGGGCACCGCCATGGCGGCAAGCAGCAGCAAACAGCGGGGCAGCTGCCTTGGGTCGGGCTTGATGTCGCCGCCGGCGGTGACGATAATAGGATAAGCCGCCAGCAGAATATGTATGGTAAAGCTGTGGATGTGCATAAAGTTCTGCAGGGGCAGCTCCGCCCAGCTTGGAAAGAGCAGGGCCGAGATGGCTCCGGGGATGCCCACCATATAAAGGTAGTTACCCAGGCCCTTCCACCGGGGTTTGCAGGCGTGGAGGGCGATGAGGAAAATATTGATGCTGCACAGGTGCAGGGGCAGGTACTTGGCGCTGTAATTGCCGCCGATGAAAAGGCAGGCCATTTTGAAAAGCTCGTCGGCCACGATAAGGGCCGCCAAGGTTTTGCGCCAGCGGCCGCGGCCCACGGCGCCGCAGCGGCGGTAGCCGAGGCTGCCCAGCACCGCAAAGGCCGCAAAAACCGCCAGCCAGCAAAGGTGCAGGCTGCCATAGTGGGCAAAGCCTGCACCGACGGGGATGGTTTCCACGGTATCAAAAAAAAATGGCATAGGAGAAATTCCTTTTCTTTCAAAAAAACTTTGTTTTATTATAGCGGCCCTATACCGGGCTTACAAGAACCTGTAAAAATTTTTCTGTGCAGCCCTTTCCTTTTTTTCTTCCTTTTCTTTCTGCTCAAAAAAAGAATACCATATTAGTCTATTTTTCACATAAAATTCAAAAGTTCTATTCAAACCGTCCCTTTTCTGCTATACTAAGGGTCAAATCCTGTGTATTGCGGCACAGGAAGAAGATGGATCCCATTAACTCTATTTTATTGGAGGGAACAAAATGAAAATTTTTAAGAGTTTGCCGTTCAAGCTGCTGCTTGGCCTGGTCATCGGCATCGTTGTTGGCCTGGTTGCCAACGCCAGCGTAATGACCGTTATCGTTACCATCAAGTACGTCATCGGTCAGATCATCACCTTCTGTATTCCCCTGATCGTCATCGGCTTCATCGCCCCTTCGATCACCAAGCTGGGCTCCAATGCCTCCCTCATGCTCATCATCGCCCTGATCCTGGCCTATACCTCTTCGGTATGCGCCGCTTTCATGTCCATGTTTGCCGGCTACGGCATCATTCCCGGCCTGAACATCGCCAGCTCGGTTGATGGCCTGAAGGAACTGCCCGGCGTTATCTTCCAGCTCGATATTCCCCAGATCATGCCTGTTATGAGCGCCCTGGTCTTCTCCATCCTGGTCGGCCTGGCCGCTGTGTGGAGCAAGGGCAAGCTGATCATGGGTGTTCTGGATGAATTCCAGAAGGTGGTTCTGGCCATCGTTACCAAGATCGTTATCCCCCTGCTGCCCATCTTCATCGGCTGCACTTTCAGCGGTCTGGCCTATGACGGCACCATCACCGGCCAGTTCCCCGTTTTCATCAAGGTCATTCTGATCGTTATGGTCGGCCACTACATCTGGATGGCCGTTCTGTACGGCCTGGCCGGCGCCTACAGCGGCCACAGCCCTCTGGAAGTTATCAAGCACTACGGCCCCGCCTACATCACCGCTGTTGGCACCATGAGCTCGGCCGCCACCCTGTCGGTTGCCCTGGAATGTGCCCGCAAGAGCAAGGTGCTGCGTTCCGATATGGTGGACTTCGGCATCCCCCTGTTTGCCAACATCCACCTGTGCGGCTCGGTTTTGACCGAAACCTTCTTTGTTATGGTCGTTTCCAAGCTACTGTACGGTGAGCTGCCCTCCATCGGCAGCATGATCCTGTTCTGCCTGCTGCTGGGCATCTTTGCTGTTGGCGCACCCGGCGTTCCCGGCGGCACCGTAATGGCCTCCCTGGGCCTTATCTCTTCGGTCCTGCTGTTTGACGACACCGGCCTTTCGCTGATGCTGACCATCTTTGCCCTGCAGGACAGCTTCGGCACCGCCTGCAACGTAACCGGCGACGGCGCCCTGACCCTGATGCTGACCGGCTATTGCGAAAAGCACAACATCAAGGAAGAAAAGATCGACTTCAGCTTCTGAGAAGCCATCTGAAAACAAGGAACGCCCCGGCCGTTTGGCCGGGGCGTTTTTATTTGCAAAGACATACAAAAAGGGCACGGTCTTTCGACCGCGCCCTTTGGTTTGTACTTTAGTTCAGAACTTAGGCAAGTTCAGCGAAGTACTTGATGGTACGAACCATCTGGCTGGTGTAGGAGTTTTCGTTGTCGTACCAGGAAACTACCTGTACCTGAGTCAGGCCGTTGCCCAGATCCAGAACCATGGTCTGGGTGGCATCGAACAGGGAGCCGTAGCGCATGCCGATGATGTCGGAAGAAACGATTTCATCTTCGTTGTAGCCGTAGGATTCGTTGGCAGCAGCCTTCATGGCAGCGTTGATTTCTTCCTTGGTAACAGTGCCTTCAACAACAGCGTTCAGCATGGTGGAAGAACCGGTGGGGGTGGGAACACGCTGGGCAGCGCCGATCAGCTTGCCAGACAGTTCGGGAACAACCAGGCCGATGGCCTTGGCAGCACCGGTGGAGTTGGGAACGATGTTAACAGCGGCAGCACGGCTGCGGCGCAGGTCGCCCTTGCGCTGGGGGCCGTCCAGGGTCATCTGGTCGCCGGTGTAGGCATGGATGGTGCACATGATACCGGACTTGACGGGAGCCAGTTCGTTCAGAGCCTTAGCCATGGGAGCCAGGCAGTTGGTGGTGCAGGAAGCAGCAGAAATGATGTTGTCTTCCTTGGTCAGGGTGGTGTGGTTTACGTTGTATACGATGGTGGGCAGGTCGTTGCCGGCGGGAGCGGAGATAACAACCTTCTTGGCGCCAGCGTCGATGTGAGCCTGAGCCTTGGCCTTGCTGGTGTAGAAACCGGTGCATTCCAGAACTACGTCAACGTCCAGCTCGCCCCAGGGCAGTTCCTTGGCGTCAGCCTTGGCATAGATGGTGATCTTCTTGCCATCTACGGTGATGAAATCTTCACCAGCTTCAACAACATGACCCTGAGCGGCGTAATTGCCCTGGGTGGAGTCGTACTTCAGCAGGTGGGCCAGCATCTTGGGAGAGGTCAGGTCGTTGATAGCAACAACTTCATAACCTTCTGCGCCGAACATCTGGCGGAAAGCGAGACGGCCGATACGGCCAAAACCATTGATTGCAACTTTAACTGCCATTTGAAAAAACACTCCTTTTATTCCAAAGTTTTGGATATTAATATCTTATACCAAAAAATCGAAAACCTCAAGTTCTTTTGCCCAATAATTGATTCTTTTTTAACAAATCTCCGTTTCAAACAAAATAGCTGCCCCACATGTGGGTTTTTTTCTGCAATTCGTTTTGTTTTGCCCTTTTGGCGCAATATTTTCCACCGGAATTTTGCCCGATAGCGGGAGAAAATAAACCCTACATCTTTCTGCAAACAGATAGATGTTCTGTTTTTGTTTTTTGTGCTATACTGAAAGCAGAAACGACCGATCATTCTGTTTTTCGCGGAGGTGCGACATGCACGAACAACTGCGCCAACTGATCAGCAGCACCGGACAACCCGCCCTGGTGGCCGGAGCCGACCTTTCCATCCTGGAGGCCAACGAGTCGGCAAAGAAACTTCTGCCCTCGCTGGCCTTCCGCCAGGGGCTGCAGGTGGTTTTCCCCTCCTGCAACCTTGCCGCCTGCATCCGCCGGCTGGCGGAAGGGTCTTCGGTCACACTGACCGACCCCCTGCTGCCCGGCCTCAGCCTGCGGCTCATTCCCTTTGGCTGCGGCAGCAGCCTGGCAGTGCTGGGCTGGCTGGACCCAACCGAAGAGGAACAAGCCCCCCGCAGCCAGGACCCCACCCAGGCCATGGCGGCTTTTTCCCACGCCTACCGCCAGCCCCTTTCCGACCTGTTTGGCATGACCGAGGTGGTGGCCAACCACCTGCACGCCAACATGGACGATAGCTGCGACGTTTACCTGGATAACATCAACCTGGACTGCTATCAGATGCTGCGCAGCTTTTCCAACCTCACCGAGCTTTATAAATACCACAGCGGGGTGTATGACCAGCAGCCCGAAGACCCGGTGGACATTTGGGAGCTGACCCGCTCGCTGTGCCAGTCGGCCGCCATGATGACCCGCTCCAAGGGGATCTCCCTTTCCTTCGTGCTGCCCGAGCTGCCCACCCCGGTGCAGTGCAGCCAGGAACGGTTTGCCACCGTGCTTTCCAACCTGATCTCCAACTGCTGCCAGTTCACCCGCGAGGGCAATTCCATCCAAATCACCGGCCAGGTGCGGGGCGGCAACGCCGTCATCACCATTGCCGACCGGGGGACGGGCATCCCCGAAGGGTATCAGGGGCGGGTGTTCGAGCCCTTCTTTTCCTATGATCCCGGCGGTGCTCCCTTTGCTGGGCTGGGCATCGGCCTGGCTCTGGCCCAAAGCTTCGCTCAGTCGGTGGGGGGCAGCCTTGCCCTGCAAAGCCGGGAGCTGGAGGGCACCGTGGTCTCCCTTTCGCTGCCCATCTATGGCGGCGACCACCTACCCATCGCCTGCTATGACGCCGCCGGGCTTCTTTCCAACCGCTTTTCGCCCCTCAATGTGGTGCTGGGCACCATCTGCCGCACCAAATAACAACCAACAAAAATCCCCCATGCCGTCTGGTATGGGGGATTTTTTAATCGTCGATTTTTGTAAAACGCCGGACACGCTCTCCGTTGTGCTCCACCATCTCGTACCACATGCTGCGGGGACGCACCCAGCAGCCCCCCTCGCCGTAAAGGGCGCGGTAGACCACCATGGGTTCCAGGGTCTCGCTGTGGGTGGCAACACACAGCAGTTCGTATTCTCCGCCTTTGAAGTGGCGGTACTTTCCGGGACGGTACAGCTCTTCCATGTTTTGTGTCTCCTTTTTTGTCAGCGCATTTGGGCGGTGCGGCGCAGCAGATCCAGGGCGTGGCTGGCGGCCACCCAGCGGATGTGCTCACGCTGTTGGGCATAGCCCCGGTTGAGGTTGAGTTTTTTCACCTCGCTGTGCCAGGGGCTGTCCACACCAATATACACCAGACCAACCGGTTTTTCTGTCGAACCGCCGCCCGGGCCGGCAATTCCGGTGACCGAAATGGCAATATCCGCCCCCGAAAGGGCACGGGCGCCCGCCGCCATCTCGGCCGCGGTCTGCTCCGACACAGCGCCAAATTGCTTCAGGGTCTCTTCCTTTACGCCAAGCAGCTTCATCTTTGCCTCGTTGGCGTAGGTGACTACCCCAAAGCCATAAACCTCGGAGCTGCCGGGCACCTCGGTGATGCGTTTGCCGATGAGGCCGCCGGTGCAGCTTTCGGCGGTGGCGGCGGTCAGCCCCTTCTCCTGCAGGGCTTTTATCGCTGCGGTTTGCAGGTCGCCCACGTCCACGCCGTAGATGAGGCCGGGGAAGTGTTCCAGCAGTCTGTTTACCACGGGGGCCAGCATATCCTCGCACTCTTCGGGGGTGGGGGCCGCGGCGGTAACACGCAGCATCACCTCGCCGTCCTTGGCATAGGGGGCCAGGGTGGGGTTTTCCATGGTTTCCATCTTTTCCCGAAGCTGTTCTTCCAGGGCGCTTTCACCAATGCCGAAAAAGTGAACATTGTGGCTGCGCAGAACCTGCCCGCTGCGCTGCTGCAGCCAGGGCATCACCTGTTCGCGGAACATGGGGGCCATCTCGCGGGGTGGGCCGGGCAGCATGATGGCCACCTTGCCGTTCTCCCCTTCGATGATGCAGCCGGGGGCGGTGCCGTTATGGTTGGTCAGGATGATGCAGCCCTCGGGCATATCGGCCTGTTTCAGGTTGTTTTCGGGCATGGCGCGGCTGTTTTCCATCATGGGGCGCTTCCAGCGGTCAAAAAACGCGCGGATGCGGCGCTCCGATTCCTCGTCACGCACCAGCTTGCGGCCAAAATAGGCGGCAATGGTCTCCTTGGTCAGGTCGTCGTAGGTGGGGCCAAGGCCGCCGGTGGTGATGACCAGGTTGTTGCGGCTGAAGGCGATCTCCAAAGCTTCCTTCAGGCGCTGGGGGTTATCCCCCACAACAGTGTGGTGGTAAAGCCCCACCCCCACCTCGGCCAGACCGCGGCTTAGTTCGGTGGCGTTGGTGTTGACGATGTTGCCCAACAAAATTTCGGTCCCTACACAAAGAATTTCAGCGGTAAATTTCAAAGCGGTTGCCTCTTTTCCAATTATTCAATGCCGAACAGGCGGCAGGCGTTGCGGGCGGCGATGTCCACCATCTGCTGGGGGGTGATGCCCCGGGCGGCGGCCATGGCGGCGGCAGTATAGGGCAGCATGGAGGAGTCGCTCCGGCGGCCCCGCAGGGGTTCGGGGGCCATATAGGGGCAGTCGGTTTCCATCAAAATTCGGTCTTCCGGAACGGCGGCTACAGCCTCCAGGGGCTTGCGGGCATTCTTGAAGGTAACGGTGCCGGTAAAGCCAACATACATGCCCAACTGGGCCACCTGCTGGGCCATTTCGGCCGAGCCGGAGAAGCAGTGCACCACGCCCCGGGGGCGGTATTTGGTCAGCAGCTCCATGGTTTCGGCATGGGCCTCGCGGTCGTGGATGATGACCGGCAGATCCAGTTCTTTGGCCAGGATGAGCTGTTCTTCAAATACCCGGCGCTGGATGTCGCGGGGGGAAAAATCGTAGTGGTAATCCAGGCCGATCTCACCGATGGCCTTCACCTTGGGGTGTTTGGACAGCTCACGCAATTGGTCCAGATAGTCGGCGGGGGCGTCCTCGGCCTCGTGGGGGTGGATGCCCACCGAACACCAGAAGAAGGGGTATTGTTCAGCCAAAGCCATGGCGTCACGGCTGCTGGGCAGGTCGCTGGCGGCGTTCATCACACGGCTTACCCCGGCGGCAGCCAGGGCGGCGATGACCTCCTCCCGGTCGGCGTCAAAGCGCTTTTGGTCGTAATGGGCGTGGGAATCAAAAATCCCGGTCAGTTGTTCCATAGTATTCACCTCTGGGGATTATTTTATCATTCCCCGGGAAAAGGGACAATGGTTTTTGACGCAAAAAATCCCGAAAGCAGAACACACCGCTTCCGGGACTTATTGTTGGTTGTCTTATTCAGCGGATTGCCTGGTTGATGGCAGCAATTTCATCGGCCGAAAGGTCGGTTTTTACCTCAACTTCGGGGTTGGTCATAATGCCGTCATTGTCGCCCATAAGGTAGCTGTTGTAGCAGCCAAGGCAATATTTTACCCGACCTTCATAGGTGCTGAGATCGCCGTCAAAGCTGTTCATGTCAAGGGAATACTGGTCGTAAACAGCACCGGTATCCAGGTCAACCATAAGGATGATGCTGTCATAGATGGTGTCGTCCTTGGTCATAACATCAGCGGCGCCGTTTACCATCAACAGGTGCATCTCGGTGCCTTCAAAATCGGGGATGGTGTATTCGGTGGCTGCGGTAATTTCCAGTTCACGGGCCGGCTGCTGGGTGGCTTCTTCAAAATCGGCCACAAGGGTACCGTAAACATCTTCTGCCAGGAAGGCCTGCAGCGCAGAGATGGCAATGTCTTCATTGCCGGCATCTTCGGCAATTTCGATGGTGGCCTGGGGTGCGGGAGCTTCGGCTTCGGGAGCAGGAGTACTCTGGGGTTCGGCGCTGCCGCCACAGGCAGTCAGGGTCAGCATCATCGACAGCGCAAGCAAAACAGCGATAAACTTTTTCATTTTGAAAACCTCCAAAGGTGGTAAAAATATTGATCGTAGTGTATCACTTTTTCTGAGCAAACACAAGGGAACAGATATTTTTTACACAGAAAAAGCCGCCCCCTCGGAGAAAGGGGCGGCGGAAATTTGAGCTTATTTTGTCTTAACCTTGCTGTCGCGGAGTTTTGAAGCTGTGATTAGTTGTCCTTCTTCTTGAGAACAACAGCGCCGGCAGCGATCAGAGAAACCACAGCCAGACCGGCAGCTACGTTCACAATGTCGTTGGCGCCGGTGTCGGGGTTGGTTTCGGTCTTGTCGCCTTCGGTCTTGTTGTCTTCGGTACCGGATACGGTGCCGTCGGCCTTCAGCTTGGAATCGGATACCACATAGGTGGTCAGCTTGCTGCTGGTCCATTCATAGGCATCTTCGTCCTTGTTCATTTCAACGGTAACTTCACGCAGCTTGCCGTCGGTGTATTCGTATACATGAACATCTTCCAGGTAGTCAGCCTCGATCGACAGGGTGGCCTTGTTCTTCAGGCTGGGGGTACCTTCAAAGTTGAAGAAGTACAGGTCGGCAGTGTCGTCCTTGTTGTACTTTTCGGCAACTTCTTCCATTTCTTCTTCGTCGATGTGCATGAATACCTTTTCGTTCTTGGCCATATCCAGCACAACAGTCAGCAGGTCGCTGCCGGACTTGAAGGTAACATAGCCGGAAGAGTATTCATCGTTGTGGTAAATGGTGTTGTCGGCTTCGGCGTTGTGGATCTCGGAATCTTCAATGTCCTTAACGCCTTCCACGGTAACGACCAGGTTGTTGACCTTCAGGCCATTGTCTTCGGTCAGGTCCATGGTGTAAACGGTCTTGTCTTCGCTCTTGGCCTTCAGGCTGATGGTGCCTTCCAGGGCACGGGCTTCGGTAATGGTGTAGCTTTCCTTCAGGGTGATCTGAACTTCGTTGTCGTCGTTATCAATGCGCACGGTGTCAACCATGGTGGTACCCTTGTCCCAGTCGGCGGAAACGGTAAAGTTGTTGCGGTTCAGTTCAGCAGTGGGAGCGGCGCCGTTTGCGTCGGCAAATGCACCGGCCTCGATCGAGATCACACTGCCGGGGGCGTAAGTATTGGGGGCGATGGGTTCATCGCCAGCCAGGGCAATGGCGCTCATGGACGAAGCCATGGCCAGAGCCAGGGTAAGAGCAATCGCTTTTTTCATTTTTCTTTCCTCCACGAAAGGTTTTTTCGGCGGGCTGTCTCCGAGCCGCCCGTCCTGGGCACAGTTTAGGACAAACAGGCGGACCAAATCAAGTCCAGAATTTCCCTTTCGGCCCTTTTGGAAAGATGTTTCTGCCCCCTGTGGCAGAGGGTGGTTTTGTTGTCGAAAAACGGAAAATTTTTGTGAAGTTTTTGCGCAAAACAAACCCCCACCGCGGCAAAGCAGTGGGGGCTTGTTTTGTTGCTTTTATTGCTTTTTGGTGTAGAACATGCCCACCAGGGTGGGGCCGGAGTTGGTGGTGATGGCGGCACCAATGCGGTGGATGCCCCGGCAGCGCTTGTGGCCCCGGGCGGCCATGGCGTCACGCAGTTCCTCCATGGCGGGGCGGTTGGTGGCCCACATGATGGTGTAGGGGGCATCGGGGTCGGCCTCCTGCTCAAACAGGTCGACCATCTTTTTCACGGCCTGCTTGTCACCCCGCACCTTGTGGGGGATCTTCACTTCGCCGTCGAGGATGGACATGATGGGGCGCAGGCCCATCAGCTCACCGGCAAAGGCGGCGGCGGGGCTGATGCGGCCCGACCGCTTGGCGTAATCCAGCTTGTAGATGGCAAAGGACACCCCGGTGCGTTGGGGAATGGTGGAAAGATGCTTTACAATTTCGGTGTAGTCGGCACCGCCGCGGATCATCTTCACCCCTTCCAGCACGGCGTGGCCGTACAGGAAAGTGTATTCCCGCGAGTCGATGACATCGATGGACATGGCTTTGGTCTCGGGTTGTTCCTCCCACAGGTTGTCGCGGGCCATGCAGGCGGCGTTGAACATATTGGAAGCCTTGGCGGTGATGGTCACAACGATCAGGTGCTCCACCCCTTCGGCAAAGGCTTTGGCGTATTCCTCCTGGTACTCCATCATGGTGATCTGGGAGGTGGTGGGCAGTTCGGCGGCATTGGCCAGAATGTCGTAGTATTCTTCGATGGAAAAATCACGGCGCTCCCGTTTGGGCTGGCCATCCACCACCATGGGGATGTTCAGCATGACCACCTCGGGCACCAGTGCCAGATATTCGTCGGGAATATCGCTGGCCGAGTCGGTGATGATTCTGATTTTGCTCATGGTTTATTCCTCCTGCCAGCTATATTGGGTAAGCTGGCCCTGGTTTTGCAGTTTTGGGTAGCCCCACTGGCGCAGCACCTCATAGACCCCCACCGCCACGGTGTTGGAAAGGTTAAGGCTGCGCAGGCCCTGCCGCATGGGCAGCCGCACACAGTATTCCTGGTTTTGCCGCAGCAATTCTTCGGGCAGGCCGGCATCCTCGCGCCCAAAGACCAGATAGGCATCGTTGGGGTATTCCACCTGGGAAAAGACCCGCTGCCCCTTGGTGGAAAAATAGAAAAACCTGCCGCCGGCATTTTTTTCAAAAAACTCGGCGCTGTTTTCGTAATAAGTGATGTCCAGCAGATGCCAGTAATCCAGCCCGGCGCGCTTCAGCTTGGCGTCGGTAATGGTAAAGCCCATGGGGCCCACCAGGTGGAGCCTGGCGCCGGTGGCGGCGCAGGTGCGGGCCACATTGCCGGTGTTCTGGGGGATGCGGGGTTCCACCAGTACAATATTCAGCCGGAGGTCCTGATGTTCCATGGGGGTGGGTTCCTTTCGCGTTTTTCGGCAGAACATTTAGATGTTCATCTTATGGTTGTATCTTACCAATTTTCTGTTATGCCGTCAAGGGGAGTGGTGGTTTCTTTGACTGTGTGTTGGCTGCAAAACTCATTTTTGACCAAACAGCCGCCGCTCAGTCATGCCGCAGCCCTGTTTTGGCATAGAATTTTGTTGTTTCCACCCCGCCGCAGGGGCGTCTTTTATTGCGCTGCGGAAAGGTTTATGGTACAATACAGAGTTGAATAGTAGAAGTATGCCCTTTTTTAGGAGGGCGGCTGATTTCAATAGAAAAAACGGAGGGATCACGATGAAAAATGTTGCCGTCATCTTTGGTGGGGTCTCCACCGAGCACGAGGTTTCGCTGCGTTCGGCCACTTCGGTCATCCAGAACACCGATCCTGAAAAATACAATGTAATTATGATCGGCATTGCCAAGGACGGCCGCTGGTACCACTACACCGGCCCGGTGGAAGACCTAGTGGGCGGCGGCTGGCAGCACAATGGCCACACCACCCCCGCTGTGCTGACCCCCGACCCCAGTGTGGGCGGCCTGCTGGTGCAGACCGAAGCCGGCTGGCAGAGCCTTAAGGTGGATGTAGTGTTCCCTGTGCTGCACGGCAAGGGGGGCGAGGACGGCACCCTGCAGGGTCTGCTGGATCTGGCCGAGATCCCCTATGTGGGCTGCGGTGTTGCCGCCAGCGTAAACTGCATGGACAAAGCCTACGCCAAAATGATCTTTACCCAGTGCGGCATTGCCAACGCCGCCTGGCTGTTTGCCGCCCCCGGTGACGAAGAAGGCGGCGCCTTTGCCAAGCTGGAAGCCGAAGTTGCCAGCAAACTGGGCTACCCCGCTTTTGTAAAGCCCTGCAACCAGGGCAGCTCGGTGGGTGTGGGCAAGGCCGAAAACGCCCAGCAGCTGCAGCAGGCTTTGGCCCAAGCCTTCCAGTACGACACCCGCGTTATCATTGAAGAAGGCATCCGGGGCCATGAGGTGGAATGTGCCGTTATGGGCAACGAGGACCCCATCGCCTCCGACGTGCTGGGCGAAATTGCCCCCACCCACGGCTTCTATGACTACGAGGGCAAGTATCTGGATGACTCCACCACCCTTTACATCCCCGCCCGCATCAGCGAGGAAGACACCCGGCAGGTGCGCGCCGAAGCCATCAAGGCCTATAAGGCCATGAGCTGCACCGGCCTTTCCCGCGTGGACTTTTTTGTAAAATACGACGCCCCCGCCGGTCAGCGTGTGGTCCTCAACGAGATCAACACCCTGCCCGGATTCACCAGCATCAGCATGTTCCCCAAGCTGTTTATGGCCTCCGGCCTCAGCTATGGTCAGATCATCGACAAGCTGATCGAGTACGCCCTGCAGCGTGCCCAATAACAGGGAGGAATGGACCATGGACAACCGCGCCATTGGCGTATTTGACTCGGGCCTGGGCGGCCTGACCGCCGTGCGGGAACTCCGCCGGCTGCTGCCCAACGAAAATATCGTATACTTTGGCGACACCGGCCGCGTGCCCTATGGCAGCCGCGGCAAGGAGGTCATTGCCCGCTATGCCCACCAGGACATCCGCTTTTTGCAAAGCCACGATGTCAAAATGATCGTCTGCGCCTGCGGCACGGTCAGCTCGGTTTTGGGCAAGGAGCTGAGCGAAGAGGCCGCCCTGCCCAGCACCGGCGTGCTGCTGCCCGCCGCCCAGGCGGCCTGCGCCCGCAGCACCAATGGCCGCATTGGCATCATCGGCACCGCCGCCACCATCCGCAGCGGCGCTTTGGCACGGGCCATTCGCTCCATTCGGCCCGAGGCCCGCATCTTTGGCAACGCCTGCCCCCTGCTGGTGCCCATTGCTGAAGCCGGTCTGGCCAAATCCGACAATGTCATTGCCCGCGAGGCGGTGGCCATGTACCTGGAGCCCCTGAAAAAAGAGGGCATCGACACCCTGATTTTGGGCTGCACCCACTTTCCCCTGTTCTATGACCTGATCAACGAATACTTTGACTATCAGGTGGAACTGGTGGATTCGGGCCGGGAGGTGGCCCGCCATGTACAGGCTTTTTTGACCACCCATGACCTGTTGTGCGACCCCGCCCAGCAATCTCAGTGCAAGTTTTATGTCAGCGATGACGTGGAGGGCTTTGTGCCCACCGCCGAGCTGTTTTTGGGTGACACCATCGGCCACCGGGTAAGCCGGGTGGAGGTTGACACCCTTTGATTGGAGGAACCATGGAAGACAAGGAATTTTTGATCACCATCGTTGGCACCCAGCGTGACGAGGATGGCGAAAGCGACGAGGTGGAGCTGTTTACCACCGGCAACTTTTACCGCGCCGCCAACAGCTGGTGCGTGGCCTACGATGAATCGGAAGCCACCGGCTTTGAGGGCAACCGCACCATTGTGGAGGTGGAGGACGGCCTGCGCCGTGTCACCATGACCCGTCTGGGCAACACCAGCTCCCAGCTGATCATCGAACGGGGCATGCGCCACCAGTGCACCTACGACACCGGCTATGGCAGCATCATCATCGGCGTTTCGGGCGACTACATCCACTCCACCCTTACCGAAGAGGGGGGCGAGCTGGGCTTTGGCTACTCGCTGGATGTAAACACCAGCCTTGCCAGCGAAAACACGGTGACCATCACGGTGCGCCAGCCCGAAAACTAAAAACAGCAAACAAAACACAGGACGTTAGAATATATAAGGAGTTTTCTTTATGAACATCATCCGCGACACTTCCGAACAACTGCGCAGCATGATCCGGGCCGCAATGGAAAAAGCCATTGCCGAGGGTGCCCTGAAGGATGCCCCCCTGCCCGAATTTGTTGTTGAAATTCCCGGCGACACCACCAAGGGCGACTTTGCCACCAACGCCGCCATGGCCGGCGCCCGTGCCTTCGGCATGGCTCCCCGCAAAATTGCCGAAGCCATCTGCCAACGCCTGAGCCTGGAAGGCACCCCCTTTGAGCGCTGGGAGATTGCCGGCCCCGGCTTCATCAACCTGTTTGTGGGCCAGCAGTGGTTTGTCAACATTCTCACCACCATCCATGCCGAGGGCGAAGCCTATGGCCGCAGCGATTATGGCAAGGGCCAGAAGTACATGGTGGAATTTGTTTCGGCCAACCCCACCGGCCCCATGCACATGGGCAACGCCCGCGGCGGCGCCATGGGCGACTGCCTGGCAGCCGCTCTGGACTGGGCAGGCTATGATGTCACCCGCGAATTCTATGTAAACGACGCCGGCAACCAGATCGAAAAGTTCGGTCTTTCGCTGGCCACCCGCTATCTGCAGATCTACAAGGGCGAAGAAGAGGTTCCCATGCCCGAGGATTGCTATCAGGGCGAGGACATCAAGGTCCACGCCGCCGCCTTTGCCGAAATCAATGGCGACAAGTATGTGGAAGGCGACCTGGAACAGCTCAAGGCCGACATGGTGGCCTATGCCCTGCCCAAGAACCTGGCCAAGATGCGCGCCGACATGGACACCTACCGCATCAACTATGACGTTTGGTTTATGGAAAGCGACCTGCACAACAGCGGCGCTGTGCAGAAGGTCATCGACACCCTTTCTGCCAACGGCATGACCTATGAAAAGGACGGCGCCCTGTGGTATAAAAACGCCGAGGTGCTGACCAAAAAGCTGAAGGAACAGGGCAAGACCGACGAACAGATCGCCCTGCTGGAACTGAAGGACGACGTGCTGGTGCGCGCCAACGGCAACCCCACCTATTTTGCCGCCGACATCGCTTACCACTACAATAAATTTGCCGAACGCGGCTTTGACCGTGTTATCAACGTATGGGGCGCCGACCACCACGGCCACGTGGCCCGCATGAAGGGCGCCCTGGACGCCGTTGGCCTGGATGGCGAAAAGCTGGATATCGTGCTGATGCAGTTGGTGCGCCTGATGAAGGACGGCAAGCCTGTTAAGATGAGCAAGCGCACCGGCAAGGCCATCACCCTCACCGACCTGCTGGAAGAGGTGCCCGTGGATGCCGCCCGCTTCATCTTCAACCTGCGGGAACCCGGCTCCACCCTGGACTTCGACCTGGACCTGGCGGTGGAACAGTCCAACCAGAACCCCGTGTACTATGTGCAGTACGCCCACGCCCGCATCTGCAGCATCCTGAAGAACCTGGCTGCCGAGGGCATTGAACCCCAGCCCCTGGAAAACTGCGACCTGAGCCTGCTGTGCACCGGCGAAGAACGGGAACTGCTGCGCCGCCTGGGCGCCATGGCCGACGAGATCGTGGAGGCCGCCCGCTTCTATGACCCTGCCCGCCTGACCAAGTACGCCATCGAAGTGGCCACCCTGTTCCACAAGTTCTATAACGCCTGCCGTGTCAAGTGCGACGACCCCGCCCTGGTGCCCTGCCGCATGCAGCTGTGTCTGGCGGTGCGCACCGTGCTGCGCAATATGCTTTGCCTGCTGAAGGTGGAAGCCCCCGAAACCATGTGATCTTGAAGCCCAACCACTTTTCAAGGAGGACCAACCGCAACTATGGACGACCGACGAAGGCCCATTCTTCTGTTGACCCAGGAACAGCAAAAAGTGCTGACCACCTTTGACGCCGAAGACAGCGTCACCCCTGCCTTGCAGTTCGACTTTGGCGTGCTGGACCACGAGCACAGCTCCTTCCGGGCGCTGAGCGAGGCGGTAGCCGCCGCCCGCCAAAAATACGGCCCCCGGCTGCTGATCGTGGGCGGCCGCCAGGCCTTTGGCCTGGAAACCGAGGACGAGGACCCCTTTGAGGAATACGACGACCACACCACCCCCTTTGGCCATACCGTAAACCGCTATGCCGACTGTGCCGAAAAAATGAAAGCCGCCGGCTGCGACGTGCTGCTGTTTACCCGCATGCCCAGCATCACCGAGGCCCGTGCCGCCATCCTGGGCGCGCGGCGCTGCGGCCTGCCCGTTTGGGTGGGGGCCGACATCGACCGGGAGGGCGAGGATATGGAGGACGGCACCGACGTGCTGGCCACCTTTATCACCCTGCAGTCGCTGGGAGCTGCCGCCTTTGGCTTTGGCCGGCCCGACAGCGGCGAGCTGATTTTGCCCAGCCTGGAACGCATTGCCCCCTATGCCGCCATCCCCCTTTACGCCCGGCCCGAATGTTTGACCGAAGAAGAGGACGGCGAACAGGGCGAGGTGATGACCCCCGCCGAATATGAGGAGCTGGTCGAACGCTTTGTCCGCCTTGGGGTGGAGATCTGCGGCGGCGGCTTTGGCGCCCGCAGCAGCCATCTGTTGGCGGTGCGGGATGCCCTGGAGCATCTGACCCAGGAGGTAAAGCGCTGGGATGACGAGGACGACATCCTGTTGTGCACCCACAACCAGACCTTCTTTTTGGACGCCGACCTGGATATTTCGGAGCCTATCGACTGTGCCGAGGACATGAGCGAAGACCTGCTAGCCCAGGAGGACCTGGGTGCCGACGTGCTGTGCATCCGGCTGGAGACCCCCGACGACGGCGTGCGGTTTGCCCGCAACAGCTATCTGCTGGGCCTGCCGGTGGCCTTCCTTTCCGATGACCCCGAAACGCTGGACCGTGCCCTGTTCTATTACCCCGGCCGTGCCGCGCTGGATAGCCGCAGCCTGCTGGAACGGGAAGAACTGGAGGAAATTGCCGCCCGCTACGGCGCGGTTGTCATCTGATAAAAACACATCCCCCGCAGCAAAAGGCTTTGCGGGGGAATTTTTTTTGCATTTTCCTATTGACCCTCTCCCCGCGTGATGGGCTATACTAAATACAAAGAAAGGGGGCAGCGACTAAAATGACCGTGAAAGAGATCAGCAAACTGTCCGGGGTGAGCGTGCGCACCCTGCACCACTATGACAACATCGGGCTGCTGCGCCCCAGCCGCAGCCCAAGCGGCTACCGCCAGTACACCCAAAAGGATCTGGAGCGGCTGCAGCTCATTTTGTTCTTCCGGGAGCTGCAATTCCCGCTGAAAGACATTCCAATCATCATCGACGCCCCCGACTTTGACCGCACCCGGGCGCTGGAACAGCAGGTGGAGCTGCTGACCCTGCAAAAAAAGCACCTGGAAAATCTCATCATGCTGGCCCAATACGCCGGCTGCACAGGAGTGAAGCATATTACCATGAACAAAGCTGACTATGAAAAAATGGACGACTATGTGGCACAGGCCCGGGCCATGTGGGGCAATACCCCCGCCTATCAGGAATATCTGGACAAAGCCAAAGGCCGGGGCAAGGACGAAGAAGAATCTTTAAATGACGGCCTGATGGATATTTTCATCCGCATGGGCAGACTGGAGGGCAAAGACCCCGCCGCCGATGAAGCGCAATCCTTGGTGAAAGAGCTGCAGGAATTCATCACCGCCCACTTTTACACCTGCACCCCCCAAATTCTGCGGGGATTGGGCCAGATGTACGCCGGGGGCGGCAGCTTTACCGAAAACATCGACAGCGCCGCAGGCGCCGGCACCGCCCGGTTTGCCCACCAGGCCATTGAAATTTACTGCCAAAGCAAATGAAAAAAAAGTCCCCGTATCAACGATACGGGGACTTTTCATTTGCTATTCAAAGAATCTCATTAAAATTCTGCAAAAGTAAATACAACATGCTCGCCGTTTTCGTACCAATTGGCCACGGCAAAAATATTGTATTCGGCCGAGGGATCGGCTTCCATCTGCTCTCCGGTTTCGGGGTCAAAGGTGTATTGGCAGTCTTTCATGGTGTAGTTCTGGCCGTTGATGACCAGTTCCAGTTCTGCGCCCGCTGCAACTACGTTGCCTCTGCCCGCCACTTCCACTGCAAGGGAATGGAGGGTGACGATGCGGGGCAGGGTGGTATCCATGGTAGCTTCCTTTTCGGGGTCAACCAGATGCACCACCACATCTTCAGCCAGTTCACAGCCCTCGTCAAAAACCACAATGCTGCCGCTGGTGCCGTTGTAGGTAACGTCCTGTTCAAATACACAGTTCAAAAGCTGCACGGTGCTGCCGGCCTGTACATTCAGGGTGACCGGCTCGGAAAAGATCTGATTTTCGATGACCACACCTTCCTCGGTGCAGTCGTAGGTATATTCGGTGGCGGCAATGCGGCCGTTGGGGTCTGCCGCAGGTTCTTCAAATTCTTCCTCGGCGGGTGCCTCGGGTTCTGCGGCCGGGGCTTCGGGGGCGGCGCCGCAGGCAGCCAGCGAAAGGATCATCAGCAAGGTCAACAAGATAGCAAGGAGTTTTTTCATTGGTTTCACTTCCTTTTTAAGTCTTTAATTATAATATGGCAGAAACGTTTCTTTATGATTTATTTTAATAAATTTATTTACTAAAGTCAATAGTAAATATCTTTACTTTGATACACTATGGATAAAACAGTAGCAAGGTGAATGATATGTTGTCTTTTCTAGACCGTCTTCGTGCTTTGCGCGAGGATAACGACCTTACCCAAACTCAGGTTGCCCAGGTTCTTGGCACCTCTCAAACCAGGTATGCCCGCTATGAACGCGGTGCAAACGAAATGCCCATCCATCACCTGCTGACCCTTTGTGGGTTCTACAATGTGTCGGCAGACTTTTTGTTGGGGGTAAGCATCGATAAAAAGCGAAAACAAGGAAGCCCAGACAAATCCTATTTCGATTTGAACTCAAAAAAATAACCTCTATGGCAGTAAAGCAATCGCTTTTCCATAGAGGTTATTTTTATTTGTTATGCCTCTTCGGGGTGGTTTTTGCGGTACATCAAATAGCTTTCCAATATGATGGTGGCGGCAACCCTATCCACCACAGCCTTGCGCTTTTTGCCCCGGGTGTTGGTCTCGTTCAAATAGCCGATGGCGGTAACGGTGGTGCTGCGTTCATCCCACATCCGCACCGGAACCTCCACCAGCTCGGCCAGGCGGCGGGCAAATTCTTCACACAGGTCGGCACGGGGGCCGCGGCTGCCGTTCATGTTCAGGGGCAGGCCCACAATGATTTTTTCGGCCTTGCGTTCTTTGGCTACCTCAGCCACCTTTTTCAGGGTGTTTTCGATATAAGTTTCGTTGATGGTGCAGACCGGGCTGGCCAGCATTTCGGTTTTGTCGCAGCAGGCAATGCCGGTGCGGGCATCGCCAAAGTCGACCGACATGATGATCATTTTTGACCTCCTTGGGCGGCGCGGCGGGCGTCACGCTCGGCCTTCAGCTTATCCTTGATGAGCCAGAAGTCGGGGGTGATCATGCTTTCATCCACGTGGGAAACATCGTTTTTGAAAAGAAGGCGTCCGTTGCCCTCTTCATCAAATTCGGCGCAGGAAAGGCAGGTGTTGTCCCCCCAGCCCATCTCGCCGATGTGGGTGATGTCCAGTCCCTGGGCAATGCAGTTGAACAGGCGCAGTTCGCCGCCGTGGCTGGCGATCAGCACTGTTTGGCCGGGGTGGTTTTTGGCCAGACGCCGCAGGGCCACCTGCATGGCCTCGAACCGTTTGGCGGTGCTGTCGTCCCCCATGGGGGCCTTGAAGTTCCAGG
>JAGAPB010000113.1 GCA_017847995.1 Oscillospiraceae bacterium | reverse complement strand
TCAGGCTGCGGCGCACCATCTGTCCGGCGGCTTCCAGCACGCGGAGATAGCGGTCGCGGCCCTTTTTGGCCGATTCCAGCCCGGCCAGCAGGCTCAGGGCGGCGTATTCCTCGCCCTTGGCCAGTGCCTTCACCAGCAGGTCGGCTTCATATTCGGGGCAGCTTTCCAGGTCGTTGAGGATATCCTGCGCCCGGCCAAGGCACCCGCCCGAAAAACGGGCGGCCTCGTCGGCGGCTTGGGCCGATGCCTGGGGGAACCGCCGCTGCAGTTCACCCGAGCAGGCTTCCATGCTCAGGGGCTCCAGCGCCACCGTTACCGAACGGCTGCGCACCGTGGGCAGCAGCAAAAAACGGTTGGGGGCCGTCAGCAGGAAATAGCTGCTTCCGGGGGGTTCTTCGATCAGCTTGAGGATGATGTTCTGGTTCTGGGGGCTCATCAGGTGGGCGCCGGCCAGCAGATAGACCCGGGCACGGCCCTCGTTGGGGGCCAGGGCGGCCTCCCGCCGCAGCTGGCGGATGCGCTCGGCCGAATAAACTTTAGCATCCTGCCAGGGGTCACAGACGATGAAGTCGGGGTGATAATCCCCCAGCACCTTGCGGCAGTGGGGGCACTCCCCGCAGGGGCGGGGTCCCTCCCCCTGGCACAAAATGGCCGCCGCGATCAACCTGCCAAAGGCCCTTTTGCCGCAGCCTTCGGGGCCTTCCAGCAGCAGCGTGTGGGGCAGCCGCCCCATGCCCAGCATGTTGGAAAGCATCTGTTTGGCTCTTTGGTTTTCCAAAAAGGTTTGCAGCATGGCGGCCTTTCTTCCTTCGGTTAGTCTGGTCAAAACATCGGGGTATTACACTTTATTGTACCACACACACATTTTTAACGCCACTCTTTTTTAGGTGGAGCAGCAGGCCGGGGGTGATCTCTTCCCCCGGCACCACCAGGGGGATGCCCGGCGGGCAGGCGGAAACCGGCAGCGCCGCAATGCGGCCCACCAGCTTTTCGCCCAGGGGCAGCACCGCGCGGGGGGCCAGGGCGGCCTGACGCATGGTCAAGCGCACCGGGGGCGGCTGGGGCAAAAAGGTCAGCGGCTTCCGGGGTTCCAGCCTGGGCAGTTGGCGCAGGGCGGTTTCCAGGTTGGCAATGTCCTTCAGGGTGCTGCGGGGGGAGGCCAGCAGCACGCAGACCCCGCCCTCCAAAAATTCCGGCTCCACCTTGTGGCTGCGCAGCCAATGCCCAAATTCGGCGTCGTCATAGCCCAGGCTGCGGAACTCCAGGGTGATGCGCATGGGTTCGGTTTTGGCCAGGGCAAAGCCCTGGTTTTTCAGCTCGCGGCGCAGGCGGTTCAGCTCGGCAGCCACCGGAGCGGCCTCCTGGGCGTAGCTGTGCTTGAGATAGGGGAAGGCCAGATCGGCCGAAAGCATGATGGGATAGCTGGGGCTGGTGGAACCGAACAGGGCCATGGCCTGGCGGGCACAGGGAACAAAGTCCGGATTGGCCACATGCAGCATGGCGGCGCCGGTCAGCACCGGCAGGGTTTTGTGCAGCGAGTCGCAGCACATATCGGCCCCCTGGCGGATGGGATGTTCCCACCCGGCCAAAAAGGGCAGGTGGGCGCCGTGGGCGTTATCCACCAGCAGGGGCACCCCGGCGGCTTTGCAAAGCTGGGCAATGGCGGGGATGGGCTCGGTCTGGCCCATATAGTCGGGGCTGGTGAGGTAAACGGCGGCGGCATCGGGGCATTCGTTCAGCGCCGCCGAAATTTGGCGGATGGTGATGGGCAGGGCCATGCCGGGCAGGCCCTCTTCGGGGGTTTGGGCCACCTCGGGCCAGATCCAGTGGGGCTCCAGCCCCAGCAGAGCCATGGCGGCCACCGCCGAGGAATGCACCATGCGGGAAAGGATGACCTTTTTGCCCCGTGGGGCCACCAAGGCCAGCATGGCCTGGATGCACAGGGTGCTGCCCCCGGCCGAAAGAAAGCTGGCCCGGCTGCCGTAGAGCCTGGCATAGTTCTTTTCGGTTTTCAGAATAGGGCCGGCGGCGTGGTAGAGGCTGTCCACCCCTTCCACCTCGGTGATGTCGTGGTCAAACAGTACGCCCATATCATAGGGGGGATTGTATTTATGCCCCGGCATGTGAAAAGCCGAGCGTTTCTTTTTGCGGAACCGTTCCACCGCGTCCCACAGGGGGGTTTCCGACATGGGCGCACCTCCTTTCCCGGTCAAGAAAAGGCCCGGCAACAGCCAAGCCTTTTTGTCTGTCACTTGTTCAGTTTGCGTTTCAGCTTGCGGAGTTTCTCATTGGCGGCAATGGCCACATCCACCAGCAGCAGGGCGATGGGGCGGTAGACCTTGTCAAACTCGCCTGCCAGTTCGTCCAGTTGGCCGTTGAAGCCCCGCTTGAATTTGTAAAGCCCGTACATATGGCTGCCTTCGGTCAAATCGCCCGAAACACCCTGGAAGTCATAGACGGTGCAGTTTGTTTCAATGGCCCAGCGGATCATCTCCCACTGCATCAGGTAGTTGGGCATCACGTCCCGGTGGACGTTATCCGAAGCGCCGTAGACATAGCAGACCTTGCCGGCATAGTTGGTGGACAAAGCGCCGCAGACCGGCGTTCCTTCATAAAAGCCCATGTACAGCCGGGCGTGGGGGCCAAGGGCCTCCAGCATGCGGGCAAAATAGGCCCTGGGGCGCACGGCAAAGCCGTCGCGCTGGCCGGTAACCTGCATGATGCGCACAAAGTCGTCCAGATGCTCCAACCCAACGGGGCGTACCTCCACGCCGCTGCGCTGGGCAATGCGCACCTTGCGGCGGCAGCTTTGGGTCAGGTTCATCAAAATTTCTTCCTCGGTGCGGCCCTGCAGGTACAGGCGGTAGTTGAAGCGGGCCTGAATGCCCTCAAAGCCGTCGGGGCCGTAGCTCTGTTTGAAGCCCAGGGCCTTGAGGTTTTGGGCGGCCTCTTCATCACTGAATAAGACATTGGGGTCCACCTTGAAGGCGTGGGCCTTGTGCTTTTTGGCCAGCAGGTCAACGCCGCTCATCAGGTCGGCCAGGGTCTCTTTGTCGTGCAGGTCGCACACCGGGCCGCGGGGGGCGTACAAAAAGCTGGTTCCAATGAGGGGGATGCGCTGGATAAGTACCAGCATGGCGCCCCGGAGGACACCGTCCTTTCCGCGGGAAAGGATGGCCTCGTAGCCCCAGTTGTTTTTTACCTGGGGCCAGCGCAGCGACTGGGTAAATTCCCCCGCCGGGTGGCCCAGCACAAAGGCTTCATATTCTTCTCGGTTTTGGGCGTTCAGCAGTTCCACGGCGCGCTCCTCCTGCCAAAAAAGTGGGTAATAGTACCAGTATAGCCTTTGGGGGGCTGGTTATGCCTTGCCTTCCAGAATGGCGCAGACCTTGTCCACATCCAGGCCGGTATCCTTCAAAAAGAAGTTGTACTGCAAAAAGCCGCGCAGGCTGCGCAGGGTAAAGACGCACTTCTTGCTGCCGGTGATGACAAATTCACCCTTTTTGTGGGCCTTTACAGCAATGGCGTCCATGGGCATATTGTATACGCCGTGGCGGGCCAGCAGGTCCACCGAGGCTTCCATGCAGGCGCGGGCCGAAAGCAGGGGATTTGCCACACTGCCGATGCGGGTGGTGGTGTCGCTCTGCTTGTCGGTTTTGCTGCAGATCCACTGGCTGTCGGTCAGCTCGCCGTAATAGTCGCCGTGCAGCAGCAGGTCGTTTACAAACAGCAGGCCAAAATAGCCCACCATAACATGGTCAACGGTCTGGACGCCGTCCTTGGTTTCAACCGGAACATTGTTCAGCACCCGGAACTTGCGGGGGCGGGCGTAATTGTTGAGCAGGTTATAGACCCTTTTGTGCAGCTTTGCGGGATCGGCGGTGGTTTTGCCCACAACAAAGGTCAGCACGATGCCAATGATCATAAGGCCCATCAAAATAATAGAGTAAATGGTTTCCTGAGTCATTTCCATTTGGAAGTCCCTCCAATAAAGCGAAAAATGGGTATTCTTCCGTCTATTGTAGCACAAACCGCCCTTTTTGCAAACAGGCCATGTGTCCCAACTGCAACAAAGATGTGAACGTTGTGTCAACCTTTTTCCGCCCGCTTGACCGCACTTTGCCCTTCCAGTATAATATTATTGTACATTTTTATGGCTATGCCCAAAAAGGAGACAAGCCCCATGCCTGTCTATCGCGCACAAAAAAATCAAAAAAAGAAAACCAAACCCAACTATTTTCTGCTGGGTCTTTTGGCGGTTTTGCTGATTGCAGCCGTTTTGTTTGCCGTTTCGGCCATCACACGGGCCGAAGCCGCCCAGGCCATGGCCGCGGGTGAATCGGAAGAAGAAGTCATTTCGGGCGAGGGGCCCGAAGCCGCCCTGAAGGCCATCTACGAGCAATCCGATGTTCGTGGTGTTTCCACCCTGAACAACATGGTGCTGGACGAAAAATTCGGCGTCACCATGGATCTTTACCTCAAAACCTGGGGACGCTATTCCAGCGGAACCTACGGCCTTGCCGATGTGTTCATCTTCCGCACCCTGGAGGGCAAGGAAGAGGCCCTGCGTGAAGCTTTGGAGCAGGTAAAGACCGCCCGCATTGTTGAGGCCCGTAATTACGACATCTACAATTCCCTGGAACACGCCGAAGAAGGCCAGATCTTCCAGGTTGGCGAGGATTATATCTGCCTTATTATGATCGAAAATGCCGACCAGGTTCGTGAAATTTTGGAAGACTGCCTGCTGGAAGACTGATTCTACCACCGCACACACGGCGTATCTGCACCGGGACAGATACGCCCTTTTTATTTTTTCGACCGCATCCATCCCATTTTTAAAAGGAGGTCTCGCCCATGGCCGAAACCAAGTACGTTCCCGAGTTCAACGGCAACCTGCGCAAGCATATGCTCAAGGTGCCGGAAGTTATCCGCAAATGCAGCGGCATCCGCATTTTTGGCAAGCGGATCAAATCCATCGTCTTTTCCACCGACATCGCCATCATCCGCAATGTCAACGCCGATGCCGTCATCGCCGTCTATCCCTTCACCCCCCAGCCCATCATCACCCAGGCGCTGATGCTGGCAGCCGACCGGCCGGTCTTCTGCGGTGTGGGGGGCGGCACCACCACCGGCCTGCGTGTGGTGGGCCTGGCCCAGGACGCCGAGCACCAGG
>JAGAPB010000112.1 GCA_017847995.1 Oscillospiraceae bacterium | reverse complement strand
CAGCCAGGAAGTTCCTGACCGTGTACGGGCTTTTCTGGAGAAAATGAAGGAGAAGGGGATGGCGCTGTTCATCATCTCCAACAATTCCTACGAACGGGTCAAGCCCTTTGCCGAAGGCCTGGGCCTGGAGTTTGTGCACAGCGCCGCCAAGCCTCTGACCTTTGGTCTGGCCCGTGCCTGCCGCAGGTTTTCTCTTTCCCAAAAGGAGATCTTGCTGGTGGGGGATCAGCTTTTTACCGATATTCTGGCTGCCAAGCTCTTTGGCTGCCGCTGCGCATTGGTAACACCCTTTCAAATCGAACACCAGAAGTTCCTGCGGTTCAAGCGTGTTTTGGAACGCCCCATCCTTCGCGGCATACACAGGCGGAAGGAGCGTGAAACCCGTGGCTGAATTTACCGCATTGTTTGGCCCTGCCGGCAATTCCGAAAGCTTTTCGGCAATGGGCTACCGCAAAACCCTTCAGGTTCCCGAATATCTGGAAAAAATGGGGCTGGATGCCTTTGAATACCAGTGCGGGCGCGGAGTGAACATTTCCCAGGAAAAGGCCGCCGAATTCGGCGCCGCCTGCCGGGAAAAGGGCATTTATGTCAGTCTGCACGCCCCTTACTACATCTCCCTCTCCGGGGTGGAAGAGTCCAAACGGCTGAACAGCATCAACTATATTCTGCAGGCAGCCCGTGCGGTAAACGCCATGGGCGGAGAGCGGATTGTTGTCCATTCCGGCTCCTGCAGCAAGATCAGCAGGGAAGAGGCGCTGGCCCTGGCCATGGATACCATGGGGTTGGCCCAAAAGGCTTTGGATGACGAGGGACTTTCCAACATTCACATTTGCCCCGAAGTTATGGGCAAAATAAATCAGCTTGGAACCCTGGAAGAGGTGCTTTCCCTTTGTTCCATCGATGAACGTATCATTCCATGTGTGGACTTTGGCCACCTCAATTCCCGCACCTTTGGCAGCCTGAAAACCGCCGAAGATTTCGGCAGAGTGCTGGACACCATTGAAAATTCCTTGGGCCGGGAACGCATGCAGCGGTTCCACATCCATTTTTCAAAGATACAATATACCCTAAACGGCGGCGAAAAGTGTCACCTGACCTTTGCCGATCGGGAATACGGTCCCGAATTTGAACCCCTGGCCGAAGAATTGGCCAAACGCGGTGCGGCCCCTGTGGTCATTTGCGAGTCGGCGGGAACTCAGGCGGAGGATGCCGCCCTCATGAAAGCCATTTGGAAAAACGTCAAGGAGGTTTGATTATGAAAAAGATTCTTGTACTCAACGGCCCCAACCTGAACCTGGTTGGCATCCGTGAACCCGGCGTTTACGGCAAGCAGTCCATCGACGTCATCAACGCCGGTTTGCGTGAATATGCCAAGGAACTGGAAGTTGAAATTGACATCCGTCAATCCAACCATGAAGGCATGCTGATCGACTGGCTGCACGAGGCCCGGGAAGAGTTTGACGGTGTTGTGCTCAATGCCGGCGCCTACACCCACTACAGCTATGCCATCCGTGACGCCATTGCCGCCATTTCCAAGCCTATTATTGAGGTCCACCTTTCCAACGTACATGCCCGCGATGAGTTCCGCCACAAGTCGGTCATTTCGCCCGTTTGCATCGGCGTGATCTGCGGCTTTGGCAAAAACAGCTACAGCCTGGCCCTCAAGGCTTTGGCCGACCTGCTGAAATAAGGAGCATAGCCATGAAAGAGCGTATTGCCCGTTTGCAGGCTGCCTTGCCCGATGGGGTAGACGGCGCCCTCATCACAAGCGATGTGAACCGCCGCTATTACACCGGTTTTCCCTCCAGTGCAGGCACCCTGCTGGTTTCCCGCAGCGATGCCTTGCTGGTCATCGACTTTCGGTACTACGAGGCGGCAAAGGAAAAAATAAAGGGATGCCGTGTCCTGCTGCAGGATAAGCTTGGCCAGCAGCTTCGGGAAGCCGCCAATGCGATGGGAATCCGTAATCTGCTGGTGGAAAGTGACCGCCTGACCCTGAAGCAGCACCGCCGCATGGATGAAATGCTGGAAGGTGTTATCCTTGTAGGGGATGACCGCCTGGCCGATATCGTTGCCCTGCAGCGCAGCATCAAATCGCCCCAGGAGGTGCGGGCCATCGAAAAGGCCCAGCACATTGCTGAGGATGCCTTCGCAAAACTGCTGGAAGAAATGGCTCCCGGTCAAACCGAACAGGAGCTGGCCCTGCGGCTGGAATACCTCAGCCGTCAGATGGGTTCGGAAGGCCCATCCTTCGATTTTATCGTGGTCAGCGGGCCCAATGGTTCCCGCCCCCACGGGGTACCCGGCAGCCGCCAAATCGAAAGGGGAGAGCTGATCACCTTCGACTTTGGCGCTGTGCTGGACGGCTACCATTCCGATATGACCCGTACCGTGTCCATCGGCCGTCCCGACGACCTTTCGCTGGAGATCTGCCAGGTGGTCTATTCTGCCCAGCAGGCCGCCATCGCCGCCATTAAGGCAGGGGTAAACTGCGCCGATGTTGACCGCGCCGCGCGGAATATCATCGACCAGGCGGGCTATGGTCACTGTTTTGGCCACAGCACCGGCCACAGTGTTGGGCTGGAGATCCACGAGGATCCCGCCTTTTCGCCCCTTAGCCGTTCGGTTTGCCGCAGCGGCATGATCCTTTCGGTGGAACCGGGCATCTATATTGAGGGAAAAACCGGCTGCCGGATGGAAGACCTGGTGCTGATCGGGGAGAATGGCTGCAAAAATTTGAATAAATCCTGCAGCGACCTCATTATCCTGTAATTATTGCTTGCAAAAAGAGCGAATATACGATAAAATAACAAAGTAAGAATCTTATGATTTTATGTTTTGGGAGGATCACTTATGATTTCTGCTGGCGAATTTCGCAATGGCGTAACCTTTGACGTTGATGGCACTGTTTTTCAGATCATCGAATTTCAGCATGTAAAACCCGGCAAGGGCGCTGCTTTTGTTCGTACCAAGATCCGCAACGTTATCTCCGGTGCTGTAACTGAAAGAACTTTCAGCCCCACTGAAAAGTTCCCCACCGCTTTTGTTGAAAGAAAGGACATGGAGTACCTGTACGCTGATGGCGACCTGCACTACTTCATGGACGTTGAAACCTACGAAAATATTCCCATCAATGCTGACAAGCTGGGCGACAACTTCAAGTTTGTTAAGGAAAACACCGTTGTTAAGGTACTGTCCTATAAGGGCGTTGTATTTGGTGTAGAACCTCCTTTCTTTATGGAACTGCAGGTTGCCAAGACCGACCCTGGCTTCAAGGGCGATACCGCCACCAACGCCACTAAGCCTGCTATTCTGGAAACCGGTGCCGAAATTCGTGTACCCCTGTTCATTGATGAGGGCGAAATGATTCAGATTGACACCAGAACCGGTGAATACATGGGCCGCGCCTAAACCGGACTGCTGTTAAACAATAACCCACAATAAAGGGAGGTTTTTGCAATGACCATTACTGAAAAGGTTGCTTACCTGCAGGGCCTGGCTGAAGGCCTGAAGATCAACGACGACAAGCCCGAAGGCAAGCTGCTGCTGGCAATGATCGATGTGCTTGACGATATGGCTCTGACCGTTGATGACCTGGACAACGAGATCGCCGAGATCGTAGAGATCGTTGACGAGATCGACCAGGATCTGGGCGTTCTGGAAGGCGACTTCTATGGCGACGAAGACGATGACCTTTGCGATGGCTGCGACTGCTGCGAAGAAGATGACGAAGCTCTTTACGAAGTAGAGTGCCCCACCTGCGGCGACATCGTTTGCATCAACGAAGAAATGCTGGAAGAGGGCGAAATGGAATGCCCCGGCTGCGGCGAACTTCTGGAATTTGAACTGGAAGAAGTCGAAATCGAAGATCTGGACGACTAATAATTTGTCTGACCCAAAAAGACGGAGGAATTTTTCCCCCGTCTTTTTCTTTTTGTAAACCAGGTATATTTTTGTCAAAGAATGTCAAAAAAATAACTTATCATTTGATAAGCAAAATTGATTCGAATTCTATTGAAATTTAGTTTACAATGGTATATCATATTGTCTGTGATCCAATTGATTTTTGCAGAAAAACAGCAGAAAAGAGCAGAGGCTGTAAACAGTCCTGATCTTTATCTTCGTTCGCTCGTCAGGTTTTCCTGAGGGGCCTGTTGTTTGCCTTGGAACTGTTTTTGTGCCGGATCAAAAAGAAACGGCCTTTTCGGGCCTTAATGGAGCATATTGTTTTCTATAAACATAAAGAGAGGATGTATTGCGATGTCTATGAAGAAGGCCTTGAGTGGTATCAAGGTACGACACTGCAAGAATACCGCTGGTTCGCCGGTGGAGGTTCTGCCGGTTCCCGAGCAGGTGGTTCTGCCCATGTCGCAGCACATGGGGCCGCCCTGTGACGTCATGGTTGCCGTGGGCGACGAAGTAAAGGTGGGCCAGATCGTTGGCGACTCCACCTCTTACGTCACTGCGCCCATCCATGCCAGTGTTTCGGGCAAGGTTGTGCGTATCGAAGATTTTGTTAACTCCATGGGCCAGGTCAGCAAGGCTGTTGTCATCCAATCTGACATGAAGCAGGAGTTGGATCCTTCCCTCCAGCCTCCTGTGGTCAATGGTTATGATCAGTTTTTGCAGGCGGTTCGCGCATCCGGTCTGGTCGGTTTGGGCGGCGCGGGTTTTCCCACCCATGTTAAGCTGAAGCCCCGCAACCTGGACCAGGTCGATACCCTGGTGATCAACTGTGCCGAGTGTGAACCCTATATCACCTCTGACCACCATGTTGCCATGGAACATATGGATGATCTGTTCGAGGGCATTGCGCTGGTCAAAAAGTATTTGGAACTGAAAAAGATCGTCATTGGTGTTGAAAACAACAAGCCCGATCTGATCAAAGCCCTGCGCGCCAGAACGGTCCATGACGACAGCATCTAGATCCATTCTCTCAAATCTGTATATCCCCAGGGTGCTGAAAAGGTTTTGGCCTATGTGACCACCGGCCGCATCATCGGCGAAGGCATGCTGCCCGCTGATGCCGGCCTTGTTGTGATGAATGTCACCTCGGTCTGCTTCCTGGCACAGTACATACGCACCGGGATTCCTCTGGTTGCAAAGACCATCACCGTGGATGGCGGTGCCGTGCAGGACCCCAAGGTGGTGGTTGCTCCTTTGGGTACCTCCTTCAAGGATATTTTTGAGTTCTGCGGCGGCTTTAAGTCCGAGCCCAGAAAGATTTTGATGGGCGGCCCCATGATGGGCATCAACGTCTATGATCTCAATGCCCCTCTGCTCAAAAACAACAATGCCGTTCTGGCATTTGACGAAAATCAAATGGTTCCCAACGAGGAACAGCCCTGCATCCGCTGCGGCAGATGCACCCGCAACTGCCCCTTCCATCTGATGCCTGTCAACATCTACAAGGCCTATGGGGAAGAGAATGTGGAAAAGCTGCAGGAACTGAAGGTCAACCTCTGCATGGAATGCGGATGCTGCTCCTATGTATGTCCTGCCAAGCGTCACCTTGTTACCACCAACAAGCTGGCCAAAAAATTGCTGAGAGAAAAAGGAGGTAGGAAGTAATGGAACTGAGCAGACCCCTGGTCGTTGCACCTTCTCCTCATTTTAAAAGCAATGATACCACCGCCTCTATCATGCTGGATGTTGTCATTGCCCTGATGCCTGCCGCCTTTGCATCCCTGATGCTGTTTGGCATGCGCGCCCTGCTGCTGGAAGTAGTTTGCATTGTTTCCTGCGTTGTGTTTGAGGCTTTGTTCAACAAGGTCATGGGCCGCAAACAGACCATCGGTGACCTCAGCGCCGTAGTCACCGGCCTGTTGCTGGCTTACAACCTGCCCCCTCAGCTTCCTGTTTATATGGCGGTCATCGGCTGTTTTGTCGCCATTGTGATCGCCAAGCAGTTGTTTGGCGGCATCGGCAATAACTTTGCAAACCCCGCCATTCTTGCCCGCGTTGTCATGCTGGTTTCCTTCTCTCAGGCAATGACCACCTGGTCCATTCCCGTGCGCGGAGCCGAAGGCGGCGTTGACCTTGTTTCGGGCGCCACTCCTTTGGCTTCCATCACTGCCACCGGGTCGGTGGATGGCCTCAGCTACATGGATCTGTTCATCGGTTTGGGCAAGGGCGGCTGTATTGGTGAAGTTTGCGGTGCCGCACTGCTGATCGGCTTTGTTTACCTGTTGTTCCGCCGTGTCATCACTGCCACCACTCCCGTGGTTTATGTGGGTACCGTGTTCCTGTTCAGCATGATCCTTGGTCAGGACCCCGTTGCCCATCTGCTTTCCGGTGGTTTGCTGCTGGGCGCCATCTTTATGGCTACCGATTATTCCACCAGCCCCACCACTGAAAAAGGCAAATTTATTTTTGCCATCGGCTGTGGCCTGCTCACCGTGATCATTCGTGTCTTTGGCTCTTATCCCGAGGGTGTTTCGTTTGCCATCCTGCTGATGAATATTCTGACCCCCCATATCGATAACCTGACCAAGACCAAGCCCTTTGGAGGTGTGAAGCATGACCAGTAAAAAAGACCTTATCATGCCCACCCTGGTGCTTGTTGTGATCTGTCTGGTGGCCGCCGCTGCGTTGGCCTTGACCAATCAAGTTACCGCGCCCATTATCGCCCAGGCACAGGCCGAAGCAGCCAACGCCGCCCGTATCCTGGTGCTGCCCGAGGCCGATACCTTTACCGAAATCACGGATTACAAGACCGAAAACGTATATGAAGTTTATAAGGCCAACAACGGCGCCGGCTATGCCATCACTTCCAGTGCCAAGGGCTATGCCGGGGAACTTCAGGTCATGGTTGGCATTTCTTCCGAAGGTACCATCACCGGTACTCAGGTGATGATCTGCGGTGAAACTCCCGGTTTGGGCGACCGTGTTCAGAAAGACCCCTACCGCAGCCAGTACGACGGCAAGGATGCCTCGCTGGAGGGTGTGGACGTTATTTCCGGATCCACTGTATCTTCCAAGGCCTTTGAAGGCGCTGTAAAGACCGCCTTTATGGTCTACGGTGAAGTCAGCGGCAATCCTTCCGGCCTGGAAGGCAAGGTAGACCCCCGCGAGACTTTGTTCCCCGGTATTGAGCTGATCCCCATCGACCTGCCTGCCGCCAAGGAAGCTTACCGTGCCGGCAACGAGGGTTATTTGATCGTTACCACCGCCATCGGCTACTATGAAACCGAAATGGAAGTGGTTACCGCCATCGGCGCTGACGGCAAGATCATTGGCGTTGGCCTTGGCGCAAACGAAGAAACCGAGGGTTATGGCACTCAGATCGGTGAATATGAATACACCAACCAGTACATCGGCAAGAATGCCTCCAACATAGACGAAGTTGACGTTGCCACCGGCGCAACCGTTTCTTCCGAGTCCTTTGAAGTTGGTGTTAAGAAGGCTTTGAAAATTGTTACCCCTGAAATGCTGGCTGAACTGCAGGAGGTGTCTGAATAATGAAAAAACTGAAGATCCTCCTTAATGGTCTCATCAAAGAAAACCCTGTATTGGTTCTCTGCCTGGGCACCTGTCCTACCCTGGCCACCAGTACCTCGGTCGCCAATGCCTTTGGCATGGGCATTGCCGCCACCTTTGTTCTGCTGGGCTCCAATGTGGTTATCTCTTTGCTGAAAAAAGTCATTCCCGATAAGGTTCGTATCCCTTGCTACATCGTTGTTATTGCAACCTTTGTTACCGTTGTTGAAATGTTGCTGCATGCCTTTGTGCCCGATATTTATGACGCATTGGGCATCTTCCTGCCCCTAATTGTTGTAAACTGCATCATTCTGGGCCGTGCGGAAATGTTTGCCAACAAAAACAGCGTTGGCGATTCCGCCCTGGATGGCATCGGTATGGGCCTTGGCTTTACCCTGGCTTTGATGCTGATGGCCAGCATCCGTGAGATCATCGGCAGCGGAACCTGGTTGGGCATTCCTCTTTATTCCGGCATTCAGCCCATGTCCATCATGACCCTGGCACCCGGCGGCTTCTTCACCTTTGGCTGTCTGGTTGCGCTGATGAACTTTGTCACCAAGGGCAAGGTGCGCAAAAAGCAGAAGAAGGGCTGCGCAGGCTGTCCTTCGGCTGCTGCCTGTGCCGGCGCTGAGAAAGGGGAGTGCAACGCATGAAAGAAATGATGATCATTCTCGTTGGCTCCATTTTGGTCAACAACTTTGTTCTTTCCAAGTTTATGGGCATTTGTCCCTTCCTTGGTGTTTCCAAAAAGCTTGATTCGGCTGTTGGCATGAGCGTTGCCGTTACCTTTGTTATGGCTATGGCCACTGCCGTTACCTATCCCATCCAGCGGGGCATCCTTGACCGCTTCAATATGGGGTACCTGCAGACCATTGTATTTATTTTGGTCATTGCCGCTTTGGTTCAGTTGGTCGAAATTGTCCTGAAAAAGTACATTCCCCCTCTGTACCGGTCCTTGGGCATCTATCTGCCCCTTATCACCACCAACTGCGCCGTGCTGGGTGTAACCATTCTGAATATCGATGAGGAATACACCTTCCTGCAGTCGATGGTGAACGCTTTGGGCGCCGGCCTGGGCTTTATGCTGGCCATGGTTCTGTTCTGCGGCGTAAGAAGCCGTATGGATGAATCCAAGAACATCCCCGAGCATTTCCGTGGATTGCCTATCACCCTGATCGCTGCATCCATCGTGTCGGTTGCCTTTATGGGCTTTTCCGGCGTGGTGGAAGGCCTGTTCCATTAAAGAAGAAAGGAGCTGGAACTTATGACCCCCATCATCATTGCTGTAGTAACAGTAGCCGCCATCGGTTTGATCGCGGGCATTATTCTGACCCTTGCTTCTCATTTTATGGCCATTAAGGTGGACGAAAAGGTGGTCAAGGTGCGTGAATGCCTGCCCGGTGCCAACTGCGGCGCCTGCGGTTATGCCGGCTGCGACGAATATGCCGAAAAGGTTGCCGGCGGCTTTGCAAAAACCACCCTCTGCGTTCCCGGCGGGCAGAAGTGCGCCGCCGATATTGCCGAAGCTTTGGGCGTGGAGGCCGGCGAAGTAAAGGAACTGCGCGGCATGGTGCGCTGCTGCGGCACCACCGGCAAGGACAGTATGGTTTATGACTACCAGGGCGTAAAAACCTGTGCCGCCTGCCACTCCTTCTATCAGGGCAGACGAAGCTGCTCTTATGGCTGTTTGGGTTATGGCGACTGTGTTTCGGTCTGCAAATTCAACGCCATCAGCATCGAAAACGGTGTTGCCAAAATCGATCCTGACCTGTGTACCGGCTGCGGTGCTTGTGCTAAGATCTGCCCCAAGCATCTCATTTACATGATCCCCAAAAAGAGTCATATTTGCGTTGCCTGCTCCTCCCACAACAAGGGGGCACAGACCCGCAAGCTTTGCACTTCGGGCTGCATCGGCTGCATGAAGTGCCAGAAGACCTGCAAGCACGGTGCCATCTCGGTGGACCAGAACCTGGCTGTTGTTGACCCCTCGCTGTGCGTCAACTGCGGCGAATGTGTGGAAGTTTGCCCCGTAGGCTGCATCAAAATCTTTGCATAAAAAACTTTTTGGCGGTCCCCCCGGAAGACGGGGAGGGCCGCCTTTTGTGCGGCAAGATTGTTTTTTGCCACATTTCGTGGTATCATTTTTGGCATAGCAAAGGAGGAGTGGCCAATGCGCATCGGATATGGCTTTGCCGCGGGCAGAAGCAAGGAAAAGGATGATAAATATATTGTTTTGGCGGGAGAGAAGATCTCCTGGCGTTCCGGTGTCTTTTCTGATGCGGAAACCGACCGAGACGTTCTCAGCCTTGCTGTTGCGGAGGCTCTGGTGGGGGCCATGGGTCTTGGTTCTTTGCAGCAATGTTCTGCCATGGAATTTGACCTCAAACATCTGACCGGACTTCAGGTGGTGGAGCAGGCTTCCCGTTTGATGGAGGAACAGGGGTTTGCCCTTTGCAATATGGACATCAAAGTGCTGCTTCAGGAGATCCGTCCTCAGCCCCTGCTGGAACAGATGAAGGCCAATCTTTGCTCCGCCCTGGGCTGCACCTCCGGAGAGGTCAACCTGAAGCTTGGCAACGAGCAGTGGCTTGGCTACACCGGTTCCGGGGATGGCTTCAATGCCACCGCCGTTTGTCTTATCAAAAAGAAATGATCATCTAACACCTCGGCTTTCCCCAGCATATTCTGGTAGTGAAAGTCGAGGTGATTTTATGTCCAAGCCCGTTTTGCTTGTTAATTCAGTTACTTTTGCCGTAAAAGGCCAGGATCTGCTGAAAAAACACGGGATCCCTTCCAGAATCGTTCGAAATGCGGATTTTAAGGCGGTGGGGGGCTGCGGATACGGCATCATGCCATTTGGCGACCCGCAGACCGCCCGGAATATTTTGGCCCGTGGTGGAGTAAAGGTTCTTGGTGTAACGCAGGCAGAGGTACCGCTATGATCTATTTTGACAATGGGGCAACCACCTATCCAAAGCCGCCCCGGGTTGCCTTTGCGGTTTCCAATGCAATCAGCAACCTTGGAGGCAACCCCGGCCGTGGAGGCCACCCTATGGCCATGCAGGCGGCCCAAGAGGTCTATAACGTGCGAAAAATGGCCGCAGAGCTGTTTGGATTGGATGCACCAGAGAATGTGATATTTACCCAAAACTGCTCTCACGCCCTCAATTTGGTGGTCTACGGTTTGCTTCAAAAAGGGGATAGGGTCGTTATCTCCGATTTGGAGCATAATTCGGTTTACCGTCCCCTTGCCTGGCTGGCAAAACAGGGGATAATAGAGCTTGAAATTGTAGAGACCTCTCTGGTTGACCCCTGGCAAACACTGGAGAGTTTTGAAAAAGCATTGCAAAAAAAGACAGCACTGGTGCTGTGTACCCATGCATCAAACGTCACCGGGACGGTCCTGCCCATAAAGGCTATTTCCCAATTGGCGCACCAAAGGGGAGCCCTTTTTGCGGTGGATGGCGCCCAGTCGGCCGGCATACTGGAAATTGATATGAAAGATATGGGGATCGATTTTCTTTGTGTTCCCGGTCACAAGGGGCTGTACGGACCCTCGGGAACGGGGATGATGCTGTGCGGCTGCGACAGCCTGCTGGAACCCATGATGAGAGGGGGAACGGGCAGCCTTTCGGCACAGCAGGAAATGCCCGATTTTTACCCTGACCGTTTGGAATGCGGCACCGTTAACCTGTGCGGCATCTGTGGATTGGGCCAAGGGCTGCGTTTTATCAAAAATAAGGGGATAAAGCGGCTTTATGCCCACGATTTTGACCTGATAAATCTATTTTATCAATTCATGATAAGGTGTAACGGTATTGAACTTTACGCACCTGAGCCCCGCTATGGATGGGCCTCTTCGGTGCTTTCCTTCAACCTAAAAGGCCGTTCGGGAGAGGAAACAGCCCAGATTTTGTCTGAAAAAGGATTTGCTTTGCGCGGCGGACTTCATTGTGCCCCTTTGGCCCACCAGAAGTTGGGGACTTTGGACCGGGGAACGGCCCGGATCGGTGTTGGCGCCTTCAACACCCCTGCGCAAGTGCTGCAATTGTGTGAAACAATTAAAAAATTACAGGATACTGTTTGATTCTTCCCTTTGATGTGTTAAAATGTTAGTCAGAGAAATATCACATGATTTGTGTTTCAATTCACCGGGCATGTTTGCCGGAAAGGACGTGCGGGATGTTATCTGTTTTGCTGCAGCAGTTTTTGGGGCTCCTCAATACGGTAAAGCTTGTCGATATCATTGATATCTTGGTCGTAGCGTTCCTTATTTTTTACGCCATCCGCATGGTGCGCGAGACCCGTGCCGAACAGCTCTTTAAAGGCTTGATCGCTTTGCTTTTGGTCTACCTCATTTCTTCGATCGTCGGATTCCGAACCTTGGGCTTCCTGCTTGGAACCGTTCTGAACAATGCCGTTGTTGTTGTGCTCATTATTTTTCAGCCCGAAGTACGCCGTATTCTGGAACAGTTGGGGCGAAACAAAATTTCTTCCACCATCACCAACGTGTTCGGCCCCTCGAATGATGATGCCGTGGGGCGCATCCGCCTTATCCGCCTGATCGATGCCCTGTGTGATAGCTGTGCCTTTTTGGCAAAACAAAAGATGGGCGCCCTTATCGTAATCGAAAGGGAGACCAAACTTGGCGAGATCATCAAGAGCGGCACCATCATCGACGCCGATCCCAGCATGGAACTGATCGGCAACCTGTTTTTTGTCAATTCGCCGCTGCACGATGGTGCCATGGTGGTTCGCGGAGGCCGTCTTTACGCTGCCGGATGCTTTCTGCCTTTGTCCGATTCCCAGGAGCTTGATAAATCGCTGGGTACCCGCCACCGTGCCGCTGTTGGCATGAGCGAAAACTCCGACGCCCTTGTCATTGTTGTTTCGGAAGAGACCGGAATCATTTCCACTGCACAAAACGGTGTGCTGAAGCGCAACTACACCTTGGAACAGCTCAACGAGCTTCTCCGCGGCGAGCTGCTGGATGAACATGCCTCGGCTCCCGAAAAGAAGTCCGGCATTTGGAGGAACAAAAAATGAAACTGAGTTTTAAGAAGCTTTTTTCCAATGACCGTGTTGTTTTTGTTTTTTCGCTGTTGATGGCGGTTATCTGCTGGTTTGTGGTTGCCCTCACTGTCGACACCGAAACCAATGTTGTCATTGAGGATGTTCCTGTTAACCTGGTAAGCCAGTCCTCGGTGCTGACCAGCCTGGAACTGCACGCCATCGATGCCGATGACATCACCGTAGATGTGCAGATCCGCGGCGAACGCCTTGTGGTAGGTTCGGTGGAAAAGAGCGATATTCGTATCATCACCGACCTCAGCCGCGTTTCCGGCCCCGGCACCATTGAAATTCCTCTTACCGCCGTAAACAACACCAACCAGGATTTTGAGATCATTACCGTTTCGCCTGCGACCCTTACGGTAAAATTTGACCGTCTGCTGACCAAGTCCATCCCTGTTACCGCCAACATCACCGGCCTTTCGGTGGGGGATGACTATGTGGTGGAAACCGAAACGGTTTCTCCGGCAACGGTCACCATCAGCGGGCCCGAAAACGAGGTCGCCAAAATTTCAAGCTGCGTTGCCAATATTGAGGTCAACGACAAGCTTGAAAAGCCCACCTCTTTCCAATCGCCCATCGTGATGCTGGACCGCGAAGGCAATGTTGTGGAAAGTGAGTTTATCACCATGGATGCCACCGAAGCCGAGGTGGTCATTCCCATCAAGAAAATCGAAGTTCTGCCCCTGGTGGTGGATTTTATCAATGTCCCCACCGGCTTCCCCATGGAAGAACTTTCCTACACTCTTTCCAATTCCTCCATCACCGTGGCGGGCATTCCTGAGGTTCTTTCCCGCTACAGCGAAATTTCGCTGGGTCATATTGATATGAAGACCCTGGATTTCTCGGAAAACTACACCTTTAATGTAACTTTGCCCACCGGCTTTACCAATGTGGACCACCTGCAAACCGTTGAGGTGCTGTTTGACGAGACAAACCTGGAGGAAGGACTCTTTACCATCAACAATTTTACCATTAAGAACCGTCCTTCCAACTATGACGTTCAGGTGACGACCACACGTCTGACCAATGTTCGCATCCTGGGCGACAAGAACATTCTGGCATCCCTTACTTCGGACGATATTGTGGCTGAAATTGACCTTTCCGACCGCAACATCCAGGCCGGTCAGTTCAGTGTTCCCATCAAGATCTATATGCCTACCAAGGGTTTTGTTTGGGCGGTTGGTGAATATTCGGTCATCATCAATGTAAAAGAAGTTTGATCCGCCACAGGCCCGGCCCATGCCGGGTCTGCCTTTTTGAAAGGATTTTTCTATGTCGATTTTTGTACACAACCTGTTCCTGGGCCTGGAGCAGTCTGAAGAAGAGGCCGTTTCTGCTGCGCTGAAAAAGCTGGGACTGACCTCCAAATCGGTCAGCTCGGCTGAGGTGCGCAAACTTTCGGTGGATGCCCGGCGCAAGAACAATATCCGCCTGGTGTGTTCGGTGGAGGTTTGCCTGGAAAGTGAACAGGCCGAGCAGACCCTGGCGAATACCCTTGCCAACCGGGATATTGTGTTTTCTGCTCAAAGCGATCTTGAAGTTGTGGTTGGCAGCCAAAAGCTGCGGGACCGTCCCGTTGTGGTGGGGTTTGGACCTGCAGGCATGTTTGCGGCTTTGATGCTGGCCCGCCAGGGATACCGTCCCATCGTTCTGGAGCGTGGGGGAGCCATTGAGGAACGGGAAAAGGCGGTGCAGGGTTTCTGGGCCGGACAAGCCTTTCAGGCCGAAAACAATGTCCAGTTTGGGGAAGGCGGCGCAGGAACCTTTTCCGATGGTAAGCTGACCACCCGCATCAACGATCCCTTGTGCCGCTATGTCTTGGAAGAAATGGTACGCTTTGGCGCTCCAGAAGAGATTCTGAAAAAAGCCAAGCCTCATGTTGGTACCGATAAGCTTCGCCTTGTGGTCAAATCCATTCGGGAAGAGATCCTCCGCCTTGGCGGCGAGGTACGGTTCAACACCTGCCTGACCGCGGTGCATACCGACAAAAACAACGGTATCTGCGGCTGTGAAACAACGACCGGCAGCATTGCCACCCAAACCATCATTTTTGCCCCCGGCCACAGTGCCCGCGACACCTTCGAGATGCTGGCAGGGAAGGATATTCCCATGCTTTCCAAGCCCTTTTCGGTGGGGGTACGCGTGGAACATCTGCAGACCGACATCAACAAGGCTTTGTACGGTAAAATGGCGGGACATCCCCGTCTGCCGGTGGGAGAATACCAGCTTTCGCTGCGGCAGAATGACCGTGCGGTTTACACCTTCTGCATGTGTCCCGGCGGCGTGGTGGTTCCCGCTGCCTCAGAGCAGGGTGGCGTGGTGGTCAATGGCATGAGCTACTTTGCCCGTGACGGCCAAAACGCCAACTCGGCCATGGTGGTTTCGGTGGATAGCCGCGATTTTGGCCCCAGCGTGCTGGATGGGATGTACTTCCAGCGCCGTTTGGAACAGGCAGCCTATGCCATGGGCGGCAATCACTTTTCCGCACCTGCCCAGGATGTGGGCAGCTTTTTGCAGGGCAAGGCAGGGCTGAAGCAGGGGAGAGTGACCCCCACCTATGCCCGTGGCATTGTCCCCGGTAATTTTGAAAAGCTGTTCCCCAAGGAAGTTTACACCATGCTGCAGGATGGGCTTGCCAACTTTGACCGAAAGCTACCTGGCTTTGCCGCAGCCGATACCCTGATGACCGGGGTGGAGACCCGAACCTCCTCGCCGGTGCGCATCCCACGGGGTGAAAACTATCAGTGCGAAAAGCTTGCAGGCTTTTACCCCTGCGGCGAGGGAGCCGGCTATTCCGGTGGTATCATGAGTGCCGCCGTGGACGGCCTGCGCTGCGCCTTGGCACTCATTGGACAATATTCCTTTGAATAAGAATTGACCGCGTCAGAGAATAACCCTCCGGCGCGGTTTCTCTTTGACTGTATTGAAAGTTTGGCGCAAAAGTGGTAAAATTAAATGACATTTTTCTTTGGAGGAAACCGTGCGGATCAAACAATGGATGCTTCCCGCTGCCGATGCAAATGAGTTGGCTATGCTGGAACAAGAATTGTCCTTGCCGCCCGTGGTTTGCCGTCTTTTGGCTGCGCGGGGGTATCATACAGCGCAGTCTGCCCGTCTTTTTTTGGAAAACGGGTCTTTTTCTGATCCCTATTTGATCGCTGATATGGACAAAGCTGTGCAGCGCATCCGCCGTTCCTTGGCCGAGGGCGAAAGCATCACCATCTTTGGCGACTACGACTGCGATGGCATAACTTCCACTGCTGTTTTGTACCAATACCTGGAGGCTGCCGGCGCCGATGTAAGCTATTACATCCCCCAGCGGGAAGAAGGCTATGGCCTTACCAATGCCTCCATCGATCTGATGAAGGAAAATGGCATTTCTCTTATCATCACTGTAGACAACGGCATTTCTGCCATTGAAGAAATTGACTACGCCGCCCGGTTGGGCATTGACGTGGTTGTTACCGACCACCACCGTCCCCGTCCCCAGCTTCCCAACGCGGTTGCTGTTGTGGACCCCCACCGCACCGATCGTCCCCAGCCGCCTTATGTTCACTTTGCGGGGGTGGGTGTGGTGTTCAAGCTGCTGTGCGCCCTGGAAGAGGACGACGGCCTTGGCGTGCTGGAACAGTACGGCGACCTGATCGCCCTTGGTACCCTGGCCGATGTGGTGGAACTTACCGGCGAAAACCGTTCCATTGTTCGCCAGGGTCTTTCGGTGCTGGAATACACCAACAATGTTGGTCTGGCAGCCTTGATGGCCGAGGCCGGGGTGGACCCCGCCGGAACCTCCTCGCAGAATATCGCTTTTACCATTGCTCCCCGCATCAACGCGGCGGGACGCATGGGTGATGTTGACATGGCAGCCGACCTGCTGATGTGTGATGAGGAAGAAACTGCCGCCGACCTTGCCGCCAAGCTCGGCAGGCTTAACGACCAGCGCAAGCAGGCCGAAGCCGACATCACTGCCGACATTGCGGTGCGCATTGCCCAGGATCCCTCGGTTTTGCAGCAGCGCATGATCATTATGGCCGGGCAGGGGTGGCACATGGGGGTCATCGGAATTGTGGCCTCCAAGCTGACCGAACGTTACGGCAAGCCCTGTCTGCTCATCGCCCTTAACGAAAACGAAGCCCGCGGCTCGGGCCGCAGCATCGAGGGCTTTTCCCTCATCGAAGCCATTGCCGCCTGCTCTCAGCGGCTTACCCGTTATGGCGGCCATCCTTTGGCTGCCGGTCTTTCCATGCCTGTTGGGGAAGTGGAGGCGTTTACTGCCGAGCTTCTGGAATATTGCAGAGAGCATTATCCTGTTATGCCCCTTCCTGTGGCCAGGGCTGACTGCGATATTCTTCCTGCTCAAATTTCTGTTGGTCTGGTGGATGCCATTCAGGTGCTTGAGCCCTTTGGCGAAGGGAATCCTGTTCCCGTATTTCGCCTTTCCGGCTGCGTGCTGGAAGAAATTCGCCCCGTTGGAGAGGGCCGTCACCTCAACCTTCGCCTGAGTGGCGCAAACAGCCGTTTTTCAGCCATGATGTTCGGCACTGCCGTCTCCCAGTTTTCTTATGCTGTGGGGGAAAAGTTAGATCTTTTGGTACAGCTTATCCCCAATGAATATGCAGGGGAGCGGCGTGTAACCATAAAAATAATAGAACTGCGCCTATCGGGCGTGGATACCTCCCATCTGGAGGAACAAACAGCCCTTTTTGAGCGTATGATGCGCGGGGAAGGTTTGTCGGAAGCCGAGGCAGAGATGATTACCCCCAGCCGCGAAGATGCGGCGCGGGTCTATCGCAGTGTCCAGGCCGGCGCCCTCAGGTATGGCTGTGATGTTTCGGCCCTGCGCCTGTGCAGCGGTGAAATGCCCTTTGCCCGTGTCAAAACTGCCGTGGAAGTTTTGCTGGAACGGGGACTGATCGCGGTAAAGGGCGGCAGGCTGGAGCTTGTGCCCCAGAAAGAACGAGTTGACCTGACAGCTTCGGCTGTTTATACCAAAATCCAACAAGCAAAGGTGGTGGATCCATGATCGTTTCTTTTGATTCTTTGCTGAAAAAACTGAACCAAAGCGGCAAAACCTACAATATTGAAAAAATCAATGAGGCGTTCATGGTTGCGGATTCCGCCCACGGCGAGCAGCGCCGTGTTTCGGGCGAGCCCTACATCATTCACCCCCTGAATGTCGGTATGATCCTGGTCGATTTGGGTATGGATACCGACACCATCGTTGCAGCCCTGCTCCACGATGTGGTGGAAGATACCAGCATGACTTTGCAGGAACTGGAAAAGAAGTTTGGCAAGGATGTTGCGCTGCTGGTGGATGGCGTGACCAAGTTGGGCCGTATCCCATATTCCTCCCGTGAACAGCAGCAGGCCGAAAATGTGCGCAAAATGCTGCTGGCCATGGCCCAGGATGTTCGTGTTATCATCATCAAGCTGGCTGACCGTCTGCACAACATGCGCACCATCGATGTCATGCCCGACCACAAACGGCGCGAAAAATCATTGGAAACCATGGAAGTGTATGCACCCTTGGCCCACCGCCTTGGCATCCGTGCCCTGAAGGAAGAACTGGAAGACCTTTCGCTGCGCTATCTGGACCCCATCGGCTACGAAGAAATTGAAAGCCAGCTTGATCTGCGCAAGGAAGACCGCCAGCTTTTCCTGGACCGCATTCAAAAACGGCTTTACGAGCGGTTGTCGGATGAACATGAGCATATGATGATCGAAGGCCGTGTAAAGAGCATCTATGGCATCTACCGCAAGGTATACATGCAGGGGCGCGCCTTCGAATCCATTTTTGACATCTACGCCGTGCGCATCATTGTGGATTCGGTCTTTGAATGCTACAACATTCTTGGCATCATTCATGACTTTTTCCGTCCCATTCCCAACCGCTTCAAGGACTATATCTCCACCCCCAAGCCTAATATGTACCAGTCGCTGCACACCACGGTAATTGACACCGAGGGCATTCCTTTTGAGGTGCAGATCCGCACCTGGGATATGCACCACACCGCCGAATACGGTGTTGCCGCCCACTGGAAGTACAAGGTTGGCATCAACGGCAAAGACAGCCTGGAAGAGCGCCTTTCCTGGGTGCGCCAGTTGTTGGAGACCCAGAAGGAAGCCGACGACGTAGAGGAGATCGTAAAATCCATCAAAACCGACATCGCCCCCGAAGAGGTATTTGTCTTTACCCCCAAGGGTGACGTTATCAGCCTGCCCATCGGCTCCACCGTCATTGACTTTGCCTACGCCATCCACACCGCTGTTGGCAACCGCATGACCGGCGCCAAAATTGACGGCAGGATCGTTTCGCTGGATTCCAAGGTAAAGACCGGCAATATTGTTGATATCATTACCACCGGCCAAAGCAACGGCCCCAGCCGCGACTGGCTGAATATCGTGCGCACCAGCGAGGCCCGCAACAAGATCCGTTCCTGGTTCAAAAAAGAACGACGGGAAGAAAACATTGCCGAAGGCAAGGCTATCATTGAACGGGAATTCCGCCGCAACCTCATCCACTTTGAGGATAAAGAGCGGGAGGAATACCTGGTGGAACTGGCCCACCGCATGCATTACAACAGTGTGGATGATTTTTACGCCGCACTGGGCTACGGCGGCATTGCTGCCGAGCGAGTCATGCCCCGAATCAAGGAAGATTACATCAAAACCCACAAGACCACCGAAAGTGAAAAGGTGGAAAAGGCCATCACCAAACGCAAGATCAAGGCCTCCAGCGGCGTTATTGTGGAAGGATTGGATAGCTGTTTGGTCAAGTTTGCCCACTGCTGCAACCCTCTGCCCGGGGATGAGATCATTGGCTTTGTTACCCGTGGGTTTGGTGTTTCCATTCACAAAAAAGACTGCATCAATGTGGAAAACGCCCGCAAAAACGGTTCGGAACCCGAACGCTGGGTCAATGCCGAATGGGCCGAAAGGGTCAAGGAATCTTTCGATTCCACTTTGGATGTATATAGTGTTGACCGTTCCGGACTGCTGGCTGATATCAGTGTGCTGATCAGTAATCTGCACATTCCCATTCATGCCCTCAATTGCCGTGTGCTCAAGGATGACCACGCTTCCATTCAGGTGACGGTCAGCATCAACGGCCTGGAACAGCTCAATCAGGTCATTACCGCAGTGAAGAAGGTCCCCGGTGTAATTGACGTTGAACGCACCGCCCGTTGATGGACGAAAGGAGAAAACATGAAGGTAGTTCTGCAATGCTGTACTTCGGGCAGTGTGACCATCGACGGCGAGGTGAAGGGGAGCGTTGGCCGCGGATATGTAGCTTTGGTGGGCATTACCACCCGGGACACCCAGGCCGAGGCCCGTTTGCTTGCCGAAAAGTGCGTTGCCCTGCGTGTTTTTGCTGATGATGGCGGAAAGCTGAACCTTTCGGTGAAGGATATTGCCGGGGAAATGCTGATCATTTCCAACTTTACCCTTTGCGCCGATGCACGCCATGGCCGCCGTCCTTCCTACATCAACGCCGCCCGGCCCGAAACGGCTCTGCCCCTTTACAATTACTTTGTGGATTGTGTAAAAGAATTGGGGGTTGCCAAGGTAGAGACCGGCGTTTTTGGCGCCGATATGAAGGTCAGCATCTGCAACGACGGCCCTATCACCATTGTTTTGGATACTGACGAGCTGACCAAGTAATGTTTCAACAGCGGAGGATGCTAAATGGAAGTTTTTCGTGTTGTAGTTGGTGCGATACAGGAAAATTGCTATGTATTGGCCAGTGCCGAAAAGAATGCTGCCCTTGTTGACCCCGGCGACGATGCCCAGCGCATTGCACATGCCGTGGAAGAACAGGGACTGACCGTAAAGCAGATCTGGCTTACCCACGGTCATTTTGACCACATCGGTGCTGTGAAGGAGCTTGCTCAAAAGTATGGGGCAAAGGTGTATGCTTCCAAACTGGAAGAAAAACTTCTGGGTTCCTCGCAGCTCAACCGTGCCGGCTTCCGTTATGGTGACGACCAGCGCTTCCAGGTGGTGGCTGACCACTGGCTGGAGGATGGTGACACCCTGAAGCTGGATGAACTGGAGGCAAAGGTTATTGCCACTCCGGGTCACTCGGCAGGCAGCATTTGCTTCCTGTGCGGCGACGTGATGTTCTCGGGCGATACCCTGTTTGCCGGGGATATCGGCCGCTGCGACCTGTACAGCGGCAGTTATCCAACCATGCTGCAAAGCCTGGAAAAGCTGAAAAAGCTGGAAGTAAACTACCATGTTTTGCCCGGCCACGGTCCTGCTTCCACTTTGGAAAAAGAAAAAGAACGCAATCCTTATATGACGGGGGAAGCACTGTGAATTTGCTGATACAGGGGCATTCCTTTCGATATGAAATGGAACGCCTGACCATGATGTTTTTTCCCATGGAAAAAATTCACTGGTTTGTAGACTCGGCTCCGGCAGGGGAACCCTATGTGCTGACCCGCCTGGAGCAACAGGAAGATCATATTCGTATTACTGCCGGTCTGGTGGATGGTGTCCACCAGACTGATTCTATTGTTCTGAAACCGGAGGAAGGGGAGCAGTGCGAGCTTGCCATGGGTAGGCTTCTTTATCGAGCCCTTTGCCGCGACACCGGTATAGTTCCGCCATGGGGCATTCTTACCGGCATCCGCCCTGTAAAGCTTCTGCGTGATATTTACGCAGGGGTGGAAAGCCGCGCCGCGGCCGAGGAACAATTTGCCGCCGACTATCTGGTAACACCGGGAAAGGTGGAGCTTGCCAGACGCACCGAAGGCTACGAACGGGCCATTCTGGAGCAGAACAAGCCCATGGATTTCAGCCTGTACGTATCCATTCCTTTTTGCCCCACCCGTTGTCACTATTGCTCCTTTGTTTCTCATGGCATCCAGCAGGCCCGCAAGCTTATGCCCCAGTATCTGCAAACCCTGGAGCGGGAACTGATGGATACCGCTGTGATCGCAAAAGAGCTGGGCCTGCGCCTTACCACCGTCTACTTTGGGGGCGGTACCCCCACCACACTTTCTTCGGCAGAGCTGGATCTGCTGATGGGCTGGGTGGAAAAGTACTTTGACCTTTCGCATCTGCAGGAATACACCGTGGAAGCAGGGAGGCCCGACACCATCACCCGGGAAAAGCTGCAGGTCATCCGTGACCACGGGGCGGGGCGCATCAGCGTCAATCCCCAAACCTTCAACGATCAGGTGCTGAAAAACATTGGCCGCGGCCACACGGTGCAGCAGTTCCTGGAAAGTTATCAAATTGCCCGGGAAATAGCTTTCGACTGCATCAACATCGATTTGATCGCCGGGCTGCCGGGGGACGACATGGAAAGCTTTTGCCGCAGCATTGACAGCGCCGTGGCACTTGCCCCCGAAAATATTACCCTGCATACCCTTTCCATCAAGCGGGCTGCGGGCCTGGGCAGCCAGGACGCCTCTTCACTGCAAAGGGAATATCATATGGCAGTGGATATGGTGGACTACGGTTACCGCGCCTTTGACAAGGCGGGATACCACCCCTATTACCTTTACCGTCAAAGAAACACCGCCGGCAACCTGGAAAACACCGGTTTTGCCAAAGAGGGGAAGGACGGCCGCTATAATGTTTATATCATGGCCGAGACCCAGACCATTCTGGCGGTGGGTGCCGGGGCAGTTACCAAGGCCGTCCATCCTGTATCGGGTGAGGTTTTTCGGGTTTATAACCACAAGTATCCCTATGAATATATTTTGCGCTATCAGGAACTTCAGAAACGCAAGGACCAATTGTATACTTTTTTTGAACAATGATCTGTTTCAATTGTTTTTCACAAAAAACTGAGCTATAATGATGCTCGCTGCAAAAAAAGGAGGTCTTTTTCTGTGAGTACTTTTGATCGTTTTATGAACAAAGCCAAAGATATCGCCGATCTTGCCGCCCACAAAACCAATGAAGTGGTCGAGATCTCCAAGCTGAAGATCCAGGCCCTTAAACTTAATAATAGCATCGCCAAGGCTTATGAAGAGCTGGGCTCGGCCTACTACAACCATGTTAAATTCAATGGCAGCAGCGAAATGCTGCACAATTGCGTGGCCGAAATCGACCGCCTGCTCAAGGAACAGGAAGCCATCAATGACGCCATGCAGGAGGTTGGCAAACAGCCCGCCATTTACTGCTCGGCCTGCGGCCAGGAACTGGCACACGATGCCGTTTACTGCTCCCGCTGCGGCAGCCCCGTTTCCCATGTGATCTACGCAACCAAGCCTGGCCAGGACTGATTTTACTTTTTTGCATTTGGCGCGCTAAACAAATTAAATCCCCATTATTTGCCAAAATTTGTAATTGCCGATAAATGTTTCAAAAAGGCTTGTTTTAAGCCGTTTTTCTGCTGATTTTTGACCGAAAAACGCTTGCAAATGGGGCAGGAATAGAGTAATATAGGAGAGCGGATTTTTTTATGAGAAAAGATTTTGAAATCAAAGAGCATTACGGAATAGAAGATTTGCTTCAGATCATGCGTGTACTGCGCGGCAAGGATGGCTGCCCCTGGGATAGGGAACAGAATCATGAATCCATCCGCAAGAATATGATCGAGGAAACCTATGAAGTGGTGGAAGCCATCGACCGAAAGGACAGCGCCATGCTTTGCGAAGAGCTGGGCGATGTGTTGCTCCAGGTCGTTTTTCATGCCCAAATGGAGGAAGAAGAAAACGGCTTTGACTTTGATGATGTCTGCGACGGCATTTGCCAGAAGCTCATTCTCCGTCATCCCCACATTTTTGGCGACGTTGTTGCCAAAACCTCGGAACAGGTGCTGAAAAACTGGGATGAGATCAAGAAAAAGGAAAAAGGCCAGAATACTGCGAGCGATACTCTCCGCAGTGTTCCCGCCGTGCTGCCTGCCCTGATGCGTGCCGAAAAGTTGCAGCATCGCGCGGCCAACACCGGTTTTGATTATTCCAACGCCGCCGAAGCCATGACCGACCTGAAAAAAGAAGTGGTCGAACTGGAGGAAGCAATGGCGGAAGACAAGGCCGGGCATATGCAGGAAGAACTGGGAGACGTTTTGTTTTCGGCTGTAAATGTTGCCCGCCTGCTCCACATCGATCCGGAAGAAGCCTTGACCCGCTCCACCGAAAAATTTATGGATCGATTTGAAAAAGTAGAAAGAATTGCTGTACAGCGTGGTATGGATATGTCGGCTTCGTCCATGGATGAGCTGAATGCTCTTTGGGCGGAAGCCAAGAAAAGCACCAACTAACACCGCGGGGCAGTTCTGATATAAAAACACCAATGTAAAAATTTTTGGAGGTAACAAAAATGACTAAGGTTGAACTCATCAATGCCGTTGCTGCAAAGACCGGCCTGACCAAGAAGGACAGCGAAAAGGCTGTAGCCGCTGTATTTGGCACCATCGCCGACACCCTGAAGGAAGGCGAAAAGGTTTCTCTGGTTGGCTTTGGCACCTTCGACGTTAAGACCCGTGCTGCCCGCGAAGGCATCAATCCCCGCACCAAGGAAAAGATCCAGATCGCCGCTTCCAAGCTGCCCACCTTTAAGGCTGGCAAGGCTCTGAAGGACCTGGTCGACTAATTTAGCTCCCCGATATCAAAAGCCGGCACCTTTGGGCGCCGGCTTTGGCATTTCTGTCTGTAGGAGGAATTCCATGAGACTGGACAAATATCTTAAGGTTTCGCGCATTATCAAACGCCGAACCGTTGCCAACGAAGCCTGCGACGCAGGCCGAATCGTGGTCAACGGTAAAATTGCCCGCGCTTCCTATGATGTAAAGGAAAATGACATCATTGAAGTGAACCTGGGCAGCAGACCGATCAAGCTCAAGGTGCTTTCGGTCAACGAATATGCCACCAAGGAAACGGCGGCGAACAACTATATCGTAATTGAATAAGGCATAGTTTTGTTTTTCCTCTCATACATTGTTCCGAAAAAAGCTTTTGGCTTAGGAGGAATGAAAATGGAAGAAAAACGAATGGCGAAAGTTCCCCATCACGTCATCATGGAGGAGCGCTCCACCCTTAGCATCAGCGGCGTGCTGGATATTGAAAGCTTTGACGACCAAACTATTGTGGCCTATACCGACCTGGGCGAACTGTTGGTGAAGGGCAGCAGTCTGCACATCAATAAGATCGACCTGGAAAGCGGCGACCTTGCGGTGGAAGGGAAGATATCCTCCCTCAGCTATACCGACCAGGTCGTTTCCGGCAGCAATGGCTTCTTTGCAAAACTGTTTCGATAGGATATGGGGGATTATTTATTCGGTGCAGCATTGTCGGGCCAAACAGTATGGTTCATTGGATCAGCAGCAGTTGGCGCAGCGGCAATGCTGCTTTATACTTTGGTGCGTGTTTTCACACGGGAGCTGCCAAGGGGTTCGGTAGCGGTAGCCGTGGGGGATATTTTCTTCTTTGTGCTGCTGGCTGCCTTGGAGTTTGTGTTTCTCTTTTTGCTGCCGCAGAATGCACTGCGCTGGTTCCACATCCTGGGACAGGTTTTGGGAGGGATGCTGTTTTGGCTCACCTTGGCCCCGGTTTGCTTTAAACTGTTTGTTTTCCTAAAAAAACTAGCCTGTTCCTTATGTGAAAAGGTAATTAGCTTTACACAAAGAATAAGAGCGCGAAATGAAGCCCAAAAAGCCAAAGTGCAGAAATGACTTTGCGTGACTGCAAAAATGCGGGATTATTGCAAAAAAAATCTTGAAATGCATTGTGCCGATATTGTATAATAAACTGAAGAAAGAAGGTAGAATGGGAGAAATAGGAGGGAACGGCGTGGCAAAAAAACATGTTTTTTTGAAGCTGATCGTCTTGCTGCTGCTCGTCTATTTCATTTCTACCCTTGTTACCGCACAGGTCCAGATCAACAACAAGCGGGAACAGCTTCAGCAGATTGAAGAAACCTGCGAAGAACAGCTTGTTGCCAACAAGGAGCTGGAACGTCAGATCCTGCTTTATCAGGATGAGGAATATGTACAACGCGCGGCGCGTGAAGAGCTTGGGTATGGAACCGCCGATGAAAAGCTTTATATCGACAGCTCCGGCAATTGATTCGCCGTTATACAAAAATTAAGGAGGCTGTTTCCATCCGATGGAAATTACTGTAGGCACAATTTTAGAGGGTAAGGTTACCGGCATCACCAAGTTTGGCGCTTTTGTTGACCTTGGCGAAGGCAAAACCGGTATGGTCCACATTTCTGAGGTTGCCCCCACTTACGTCAAAGAAATTACCGATCATGTTGCCAAGGACCAAGTTGTTAAGGTAAAGGTGATCAGCATTTCTCCTGAAGGAAAGATTGCTCTTTCCATCAAAAAGGCAATGGAACAGCCCCAGCAGGCCGCCGGTGCAAAACCCGGTTTTGATGGCCAAAAGCCCTCGCGTCCTCGTTCGCCCCGTCCCGCTCCCGCACCCCGCTACAACTCTTTGGACTTTGCCCAGAAGCACAAGGATGAACCCAAGTCCTTTGAAGATATGATGGCCAAGTTTAAGCAGACCAGCGACGATAAGATGTCCGATCTTAAGCATAATATTGACAACAAGCGCGGCGGTGGCCGTCGTGGTTACAGCAAGTAAACATAGTAAGGGCGCTTTGTGCGCCCTTTTTCTTTCAGTTTCGTTCGGAGGAAAAATTTTTTATGATCATTTTTAACGGAAAAATCTTTTTGGGAGACGGTCAAACCCTGGAACAGGGCTGGCTGCGCGTCGAAAACGGTCGCATTGCCGAGATAGGGGAAGGAGCTGCCCCCAAAATTGCTGGAGAAGAAATGCTGGATGCCGCCGGCATGTTGGTCACTCCTGGTTTTGTGGATGCCCACACCCATCTTGGCATGTGGGAGGACAGCCTTGGCTTTGAAGGGGATGACGGCAACGAGGACACCGACCCATGTACCCCCCAGCTTCGGGCCATTGATGCTGTCAATCCCATGGAACGCTGCTTTTCGGAGGCGTTGGCTGCCGGCGTCACCACTGTTCTGACTGGTCCCGGCAGCTCAAACCCCATTGGCGGTCAGTTTTCCGCCCTCAAAACTTCGGGACGGGCCATTGACCGGATGGTAATCAAGGAACTGGCCGGGGTCAAATTTGCCCTGGGCGAAAATCCCAAGACCTCCTTCCATTCCCGCAGCCAAACACCTGTTACCCGTATGGCTACCGCTGCCCTCATCCGGGAGCAGTTGAGCAAGGCCCAGCGTTACCGCGACGACTGCAAGGCTGCCGAAGAGGACGACGAACTGGATATGCCCGAATACGACGCCAAGTGCGAAGCCCTGCTGCCCTTGCTGGCAGGGGAGTGCAAGGCCTTTTTCCATGCACACCGCGCCGATGATGTTTTCACCGCCCTGCGTATTTCCCGGGAATTTGGTCTGGATGCCGTAATGGTCCACGCCACCGAGGGACATCTGGTGGCCGAAGAGCTTGCCCAAGCCAAGGCCAAGGTCATCTGGGGGCCCATGATGTGCAGCCGTACCAAGCCTGAGCTGAGCAATTACACTCCTGCCGCTCCCGGACTGCTCAGCAAGCAGGGGATACCCGTTGCCCTGTGTACCGACCACCCCGAACTGCCCATCCAGTATCTGGCCCTCAGCGCCGCTTTGGCCACTGCCGAGGGAATGGACAGAACCTCCGCCCTCAATGCCATCACTTCGGTTCCTGCCGAAATTTGCGGCATTGCCGACCGTGTGGGCAAAATTGCCGTTGGAATGGATGCCGACCTGCTTTTGTTTGACCGTGACCCCTTTGCGGTGGGCACAAAGCCTGTTGTGGTATTTGTTAACGGAAAAAAGTGTATTGACATTAGATAAAGTTGACAAAAACTTATTGTTTTTTGTTGAATATTATGCTAAAATATACACAAAGCAAGGCTCGTCTCTTCTTTTTAACGTGAATCATCCTGCACACAAATTTTGTGTGTGGGTAGTATAAAGGAGGCTGTGCAATGAACATTACCATTTCTTCCAGAAAGACGACTGTCAAAGATTCTTTTCGCGATTGGGCAGAAAAGAAGCTGAAAAAACTGGATCGCTTTTTTGAGGAGGACGCTCAGGCCGCAATTGTGGTGAGCAACGAGCGTGACCGTGAAACGGTAGAAGTTACCGTTCAGTCACGCGGTATGATTTTCAGAGCAGAAAAAACCTCCGCCGACCGCTTGGATTCGTTGGATGCTGTTGTGGATTCCTTGACCAGACAGGTCGTAAAGAACAAAAACAAGCTGGAAAAGAAGGGCAAAACCAAGCCCGCCACCCTGGAGGGTTTTGAAGATTATACCGCCGACCTGCGTGATGAAGAATATCATGTGGTAAAAACAAAGCAGTTTGACCTCAAGCCCATGACTGTGGACGAAGCCATTCTGCAGATGAACATGCTGGACCATCAATTTTATATGTTCCAGAACGAGGCAGACGGCCTGGTAAGCGTTGTTTACAAACGCAACGACGGCGACTATGGTCTGCTGGAACCTGTTGTTAAGTAAGGATTTGCACCGATCGATCATAAGAGCGAAGCGGCCCGCCGCTTCGCTCCTTCTTTGTGGATCGTTCGCATTAAATAACAGAAAGTGAGAAACAAAAATGGGAAACGAAAGATATCACCTGTCTGCACCCTGCCATTTTGGCTTGGAAAGCGTTCTTTCCGGCGAGCTGCGCCGCCTGGGTGCCGAAAATATCTCTGCCACAGATGGGCGTGTTGCCTTTGAGGGAGACGCCCAAATGATCGCAAAAAGCAATCTATGGCTGCGCACCGCCGAACGCATTTTGCTGGTTTTGGGGGAATTTCACGCCTCCACCTTCACCGAGCTGTTTGATGGTGTTGCCGCCCTGCCCTGGGAAAACTTCATTGGCAAAAACGACGCCTTCCCGGTAAAGGGCTGGTCGCTGGATTCGGCCCTGCACAGCATTCCCGATTGCCAGTCCATCGTCAAAAAAGCCATCGTTAAGCGTTTGCAGAGCCACTACCATGTGGACTGGTTCCAGGAGACCGGGGCCAAGCTGCAGGTACAGTTTTCCATCCGCAAAAATCAGGCTGTGCTGATGCTGGATACCTCCGGCCCCGGCCTGCACAAGCGTGGCTACCGCGAAATCTCCAACCTTGCGCCCATCCGCGAGACCCTTGCAGCCGGCATCCTCGACCTTGCCCGTATTTATCCTGATACACAGATCTATGACCCCTTCTGCGGTTCCGGCACCTTCCTGGTGGAGAGCGCCCTGATGGCCTGCAAGATCGCCCCCGGCATCCGCCGCCGTTTTGCCGCCGAGCATTGGGGCTGCTTTGACAGCAAGCTTTGGCAGAACCAGCGTTCCGCCGCCATGGATCAAATTCGCAAGGACGCCACCTTCCGTGGCCACGGCAGCGACATCAGCAGCGAGGCTGTGGAACTTTCCCTCAGCAACGCCAAAAAGGCCGGGGTAGCCTCCCGCATCTCGGTTCAGAGCGCCGATATTGCCGACTTTGTGGTTCCCGAGGGAAAAACTCTGGTGGTCTGCAACCCGCCCTATGGCGAAAGAATGCTGGAACTGCAGGAGGCCGAAGACCTCTACCGCACCATGGGCCGGGTATTCCAGCCCAAAGATGGCGTCAGCTACTTTATCATCAGCCCCCACGATGACTTTGAAAAACTGTTTGGACGTCCGGCCAACAAACGCCGCAAGCTTTATAACGGCATGCTGCGCTGCCAGTTGTTTATGTATTTCGGTTGATCACCCCAAAGAAATATCCAGCACCATCATCACCGAAAATCCCACCAGGGTAAACAGTGCCATCACCTGAGGTTTGGTGCCGGCCTGGCTTTCGGGGATCAGCTCTTCCACCACCACATAGATCATTGCCCCTGCCGCAAAGGCCAGCAAAAAGGGCAGGATCTGCCGCGCGTGGATAGCCAAACAGGCACCCAAAACGCCGGCGACCGGTTCCACCATTCCGCTCAGCTGACCCCAGAAGAATGATTTTGGGGCAGAGAGCCCTTCCCGCCGCAGAGGCAAGCTTACTGCCGAGCCTTCCGGAAAGTTTTGCAGACCGATGCCCAGGGCCAGCAGACAGGCTGCAGGAAGGGTAGCACCCTCCAGATTGTGGTGCAGCGAGCCAAAGGCGACTCCCACTGCAAGCCCTTCAGGGATGTTGTGCAGGGTGATGGAAAACACAAGCATCATACACCGCTTCAGACCGCCTGATTTTTTGTCCTTTGCTGAAAAGACAGAATTGTTCAGGCGGTCAAATATTTTGTCGCTGAAAAAAAGCAGCATCCCACCGCTCAAAAATCCTGCCGCAGCCACAACCCAGGTGAGCATATTAAGCTGCTATGCCAGTTCAATAGCGGGGGAAAGCAGCGACCAGAAGGAAGCGGCCACCATCACACCTCCGGCAAAGCCCAGCATGGCGTCCAGCAAAAACTTGTTTTCCTTTTTGAACAGAAAAACGATTCCGGCCCCGGCAGCGGTAACTCCCCAGGTGAACAGGGTTGCCGCCAGGGCCTGTAAGGGATAGGATAAAGACATAAACCAATGCATTGCAGAATGACCCCTTTGTTTTTCTATCATTCTATGACGCCTGTTTTTCGGCCGTCCCACCGGTGGCGGTGACCCCAAAAACGCACAAAAAACCGGAGGGAATGCTGAGTTCTCTCCGGTTTCTTGTATAACGAAAACCACGCGATAGTCGCGTGGTTCAAAGAAGCTTAAGCGGTGAAATAAAAAATCCTAATGTGCTAAACTGAAAGCAAGCCTGCCAGCTTGAAGAATAACACATTAGGAGGACATTAAGATGGGCGAACAAAATAATGCCACTAACAGTTTAGCACATAGCAAATGGAATTGTAAGTACCATGTAGTTTTTGCACCAAAGTATAGAAGAAAAGTATTTTATGAAGAAAAAAGAAAAGAGATACGAGAAATTATCCGAACATTAT
>JAGAPB010000111.1 GCA_017847995.1 Oscillospiraceae bacterium | reverse complement strand
TGTATGTAAGCTTGGTAGCATTCTCGATACCAACAACCGAAACGGCTACTGCCTTTTTGGTGGAAGGAATGAGGTCGATATCGTCGCCGGTATAAAGGCAAACGGCACTGTAAGAAATGCCTTTTATAACGTCAATAGAGCCGGTTGCATTTGCGGTATCAACAATGATCATTGCATTTGCATCGGTAGAATCTGAGTTGAGTTTAATAGACATACCTCCAATATTGATGTCGATCTGATTCCCTCTACCAAGAAGGCAGTAGCCGTATCGGTAGTTGGTATCGAGAATGCTACCAAGCTTACATACAACGACGGTACTAAGAATTACGAATTTAAGTACAGTGCAGAAATTTCCGAAAAGACCGGCGTTGCAACCTATGTTGCCCTGGTGGATGCTTCCATTGATATGGAACGGTTTGTAGACAAGAAAAACTTTACCATTACGGAAGATGCCGCCGCTACGATCACCTTTGGTGATTCCAACGGCGACGGCTTGATCAACGCACAGGATGCCCTTGCAGCAGTAGATACCTGGCTCCGCAAGGCTGACGCACCTAACGATAATGAAATCTTGGCGCTGAATGTCAACGGCGACAGCCGCATCAACACCTTCGATGCCCTGGGTATTGTGGAAGCCTTTGTTGACGATAGTGAATACCTCGTGGTAACAAAGGCTGCACCTACTACAACCAACACTTAACCGTAATAAAAAATGATGGGTGGGGAATATCCCCACCCATCCTCTGAAAAAAGGAGTATTCTATGAGGAACATATCCGCAAAAAACAAAAAGAGAATAGTTGCGGCTATCATCTGCACTTTGCTGCTTGTTTTGGCAATTGCTGCGGCGGTATTGTTGACGGATAAGGGCGGAAGCTTCGGCGCTCCCACCCTGACCATAGAAACTCCGCAAAAAATCGACCTCTCCCAAACCGAGGAAGTAACGTTGGATATGAACATCTCTCATTTGGGCGAAGCTCTTTACCCTGCGGCCAGCATGAGCATCCGGTTCGACCCTTCCAAACTGGAGTTTTTGGGATTGGAAGAAGGCAATCTGTTTGTGCTGGATCAAGCCGGAAATGAGTTTGGACGTATCCTTCCGGAATGGAGTGTTAACCCCCAGCAAAGCAACAAAAACGGTTGCATCAACATTATGTACCTTGACATGACCGGGGGAAAACATTCTTTTAACCAAAATTTGCTTGCCGAAGAAGACAACGTTGTGCTGCGGCTCAACTTTCGGCTGCGTGGAAGTGTGCGTCCCGGCGATGTGCTGGATTTGGTGTTGGAGGATGCTGTTTTTGCGGCATCAGATGAGTCGCAGAGTCTTGCCATGACAACCAATACCCTGCGTGCCAAAAACGGAAAAATTGTGGTGGGAGGCTGAATATGAAACGACTGATTTCTCTGCTGCTTACAGCAGTAGTTTTGGTCACTTTTTGTGCCTGTGCAGGCAACTTTGCAAAAATTGATTTGCAGGAGGCTGTTACCATTCCGGATAATGGCCTGATTGAAAAAGACATCATAGAACAAATCAAAACTCAAAATGCCATTGCCACCTTTGTTGGTGAATCGAATGGGATTCCCTATGAGTGGACCATTTTTGGCAGTGATATTACCCAGCCGAAAGATCTAAACCTGCTGATTTCTGTGGAAGAAGCAGAACAAGAGGCAAACATTACCTTTGCCCAGCAGGAAGCCTTTGGATTTCCCGTTCTTTTGTCGGTTCATTTGAACGCATTGTGGGATACCCAGAGCGCCACTGCCTATCTGGGGGAACAGCCTGTGGCTTCGGTATCCCTGACCGGAACCGATGCAACCATACTTAATCTTGGACTGGAAGAAACTGTGGAGAAATTTGTGGTGCGGCCGGATGTTGAGCCGGAAAAAGCCGTCATCCCCGATGTCACCAAACCAGAGCCGGAGGAAAGTTCCCAACAGCAGCCGGAAAAACAACCGGAACAAACGAAACAACAGGTTGCTGCCCCTGTGGATGATTATCTTTCTGATGTAAAGGAAAGCAATGACCGTGTATATTCGGACGGCAAAACAGAAGATGACCGTGTATACTCGGATGGGAAAGACACTGAAAAAGACCAATACCTGACAGATCCGGTTCCGGAAGGAAAACCTATGACGGTTGAACCGGAAAACCAGGTCATTGATAAAAGAAAAACTTACACCTGCACCTTCTCCATCGAGTGTTCCACCATTCTCAACAATCTGGAAGATCTTGACCCCGATAAGTTGGAGATGGTTCCCTCCAATGGTACTATTTTGGCCAAAACCGAGGTGGAATTCTACGAGGGAGAATCGGTATACGATGTGCTGCAGCGTGTCTGCCGCGAAAACAGCATCCATATGGAAGCCTCCTGGACTCCGATTTACAACAGTTCCTATGTGGAGGGCATCCACAACCTGTATGAATTTGATTGCGGAAGCCTATCCGGCTGGATGTACCGTGTGGACGGATGGTATCCCAATTATGGGTGCTCCCGATATCAACTTAAAGATGGCGAAAGGGTAGAATGGCGTTATACCTGCGATCTTGGCAACGACGTGGGTGGAAGGAACCTTTTTTAAGCTATGACTGATACGTTTTACAAATATCATCCGTGGGTAAATTTTTTATATTTTACGTTGGTGCTGGGGTTCGCTATGGCACTCAATCATCCTTTGGCACAAATGATTTCTCTTGGCTGTGCCTGCGGCTATGCGGTGCAGGTCGAGGGCAAAAAAGCGGTTCTTTTTTGCCTCAAGTTCTGTCTGCCCATTATGCTTACAGCGGCTGTTTTCAATCCAGCCTTCAGCCACGAGGGCGTTACCATTCTGCTCTATTTTCCAACAGGCAACCCCCTTACGTTGGAAAGTATTTGCTATGGTCTTTCGGCCGGGATAATGATTGCGGCGGTGATGCTGTGGTTTCTCAATTTTAACCGTGTCATTACTTCCGATAAATTTGTCTATCTGTTCGGCCGTATCATTCCTGCCCTATCATTGGTACTCAGTATGACATTGCGTTTTGTACCTAAATTTAAGGCGCAGATGAACACCGTCATCGATGCCCAACGAAACATTGGACGGGATATTTCCAACGGAACGATTTGGCAACGTATAAAAATTGCTGTCACGGTGTTTTCCATTATGCTGACCTGGTCGCTGGAAAATGCCATTGAAACAGCCGACAGTATGAAAAGCAGAGGATATGGTCTAAAGGGACGAACTGCTTTTTCTATCTATTGCTTTGAAGAGCGGGACAAGCTTGCCATCGGTTATTTGCTGTTTTGCGTTTTTTATTTGCTGTGCGGCACATTTGGCTCTGCCTTTGGGTTTCGCTTTTTCCCGGATATCCGCTGTGCACCAATCACCCCGATTACAGTCAGTTTCCATATTGTCTATTTGGGAATGTGTGGTTTGCCAATGATTTTGAACGCAATTGAGGAGAAAAAATGGAAAGCTATTCATTCAAACATGTAAACTTTACCTACCCAGAGACGGAAAACAAAGTCCTACGGGATGTCTCTTTTTCGGTAAAAAAGGGAGAGTTTGTGATTTTTTGTGGGCCTTCGGGCTGCGGAAAAACTACCTTGCTGCGTCAACTGAAAACCTGCCTTGCTCCCCATGGCGTTTTTGAGGGCGAAGTTTTGTTTGAACGAACTCCGTTGCACCAGGTCAGCCAAAGAGAACAGTCGCAGAAAATTGGTTTTGTGCTGCAGTCGCCGGAAAACCAAGTGGTCACCGATAAGGTTTGGCATGAGCTTGCCTTTGGGTTGGAAAGTCTTGGTTATGATACACCGACTATCCGCCGCAGGGTGGCCGAAATAGCTGCTTTTTTTGGTATTGAAAATTGGTTCTACAAAAATGTTGCTGAACTTTCGGGCGGACAGAAGCAGTTGCTTAGCTTGGCCTCTATAATGGCAATGCAGCCCAGTGTTTTGGTCCTGGATGAACCTACAGCCCAGCTTGACCCCATTGCCGCAGGTGATTTTTTGGCTCTGCTGGGCAGAATCAACCGTGAACTGGGTACCACCATTCTGCTGACCGAGCATCGTCTGGAAGAGGCCTTTCCATTTGCCACTCGGGTTATTGTGATGAACAAAGGGGAAATCCTTTGCGATGATACGCCCCAAAAGGTTGGCCTGAACCTAAAAAATGCCGGAGATAAGATGTTCCTTGCAATGCCCACTGCAATGCGGGTATGGGCCGAACTGGAAACAGACCTTGCCTGCCCGGTAACGGTAAGGGACGGCAATCATTTTCTTTCCTGTTTGGCCGAAAAACAACCCTTGCTGCCTTTGCAGGAAGAAGATCTTCCTCAGCCAAAGAATGATGAAACGGTTTTGTCGTGCGATAACCTCTGGTTTCGATACGAAAAGGAAAGTCCCGATATTTTGAAAGGATTTTCACTTAAACTGAAAAGGGGAGAGTTCTACGCTTTGCTTGGCGGCAACGGCGCCGGGAAAACTACTGCTTTGAAGGCGATATCCGGGCTTCAGCCTTTCTATCGTGGTTCTCTTGAATGCAGGGGGAAAATCGGTTGTTTGCCCCAAAACCCACAAACACTTTTTATAAAAAAGACGGTTCGGGAGGATCTTTATGAGGCCTTTCGAGACCATAAAATCCTTAAAGAGATCCAGGACCGGGAGGTAGAACGCATTGTAAGCCTTTGCGGATTACAGGAGTTTTTGGAGCGCCATCCCTATGATATTTCGGGCGGGGAACAGCAGCGCGCTGCTTTGGCAAAGGTGTTGCTGGCAGTGCCGGACATCCTGCTGTTGGACGAACCCACCAAAGGGTTCGATGCAGAATTCAAAGTGACATTTGCCAAAATCATTGGACGACTTCTTTCACAGGGAATTACCGTTTTGATGGTCAGCCACGACGTGGTTTTTTGTGCTGAATACGCACACCGCTGCGGCTTGTTTTTTGATGGTTCCATTGCAGCCGAGGGAACTCCCCGGGAATTCTTTTCGGGCAATAGTTTTTATACTACGCCTGCAAACCGCATGGCACGGCATTTGGTGCCCAAAGCGGTAACGGTGGGGGATATTCTTGGCTGCTGCGGCAAAGAAAAAAGGCCGCAGGAAGAAACAGCGTCCTCTGTAGAGATGCCTGCGCAGTACCCATCCAAAGCGAAAAACACCCCGAAAAAACTACCTCTTTGGAGAAAGCTGTTTGCATGCCTATTTGCCGCATTCTCCCTGTTGATATTCTTTTATGCTACCAGCATAACCGACCTTTCTGCCCTTATTAACATGGATGGAATAAGCCAGACCGGAAAAGATCAGCTGGTTTTGTATGTTGTACTTATTGTTTCGCTGTTGGGCTTTATTTTGGCAATTGGCCGCAGAAGCAATCCCCCGATGGTGGCGCAAACGCCCCTGAGCAAACGAAAGCTGAGCCGCCGAACGGTGGCGGCAGCTGTGTTGATCGTTTTTTGTATTCCAATCACCATCTTTGTCGGTGTCGTTTATCTGGGCAACAGCTACTATGGCATCATTTCCATTGCTGTTTTACTGGAATGTATGCTGCCCTTCTTTTTGGTCTTTGAGGGCAGAAAGCCCAAGCCACGGGAGCTTGTTGTTATTGCGGTTCTGTGTGCTATTGGCGTGGCAGGACGTGGAGCCTTCTTTATGCTGCCGCAGTTTAAACCGGTCTTGGCTCTGACCATCATTGCCGGGGTGGCCTTTGGTGGGGAAGCCGGATTTCTGGTAGGCGCTGTTACCATGCTGGTGTCCAATATGATTTTCTCGCAGGGGCCGTGGACTCCTTGGCAAATGTTCAGTATGGGGGCCATTGGTTTTTGGTCAGGGGTGTTGTTCCGCAAGGGTCTTTTGCGCCGTACTCGGATTTCTCTTGCTGCATTTGGCGCATTCTCGGCAGTTGTCATCTACGGCGGAATTATGAACTCGGCCGCAGCGGTTATGTATAACTCGGCATCACTTAATTTTGAAATGCTGCTTGCCTACTATATATCAGGTTTTCCCATGGATTTGGTTCATGCAGCGGCCACAGTGATTTTTATCATGATGGCAGCCGAGCCAATGCTGGAAAAGATGGACCGTATTAAGGTCAAGTATGGCTTGGTAGAATAAGCATTAAATTAGAATGATAAAATACCAAAAACAACATGATATTTATAGCCGATTTTGGATGCAGGAGGTAAAATAAATACAACGACAAAAAGGAGGCTTTCGCAGATGAACATGAAACAATGGGTCGAACAGATGAAGCAGCCCGGACCGAAAAAAGCAATGCCGGTTTTGTCCTTCCCCTGCATCAGCCTGATGGGCATTACCGTCAAAGAATTGATTGCCGACAGCGTCCTGCAGGCAAAGGGGATGAAGATGGTGGCAGACCGTGTTCCTTCTGCCGCGTCTGTCAGCATGATGGACCTTTCTGTTGAAGCCGAAGCCTTTGGGGCCCAGGTCAAATTTTCGGATGACGAAGTCCCCACCGTTATTGGTGCCCTGGTTACCGATGAAGACGAAGCCGATGCTTTGAAAGTTCCCGCCGTTGGCACTGGCAGAACCGGAAAATACATCGAAGCCATTGGCGAAGCCACCAAATTGATCACCGACCGCCCTGTTTTTGCAGGCGTTATCGGCCCCTTTTCTTTGGCAGGCCGTTTGATGGACGTTTCGGAAGCTATGGTCAACTGCATCGTGGAGCCTGATATGGTCCACACCACATTGGAAAAGGCCACCGAATTCCTCATCAACTACATCAAGGCCTATAAGGAACAGACCGGCGCCAACGGCGTTGTAATGGCCGAACCCCTTGCCGGTATGCTTTCTCCCGCTTTGGCCGAAGAATTCTCTGAACCCTACGTTCGCAAGATCGTGGAAGCCGTGCAGGATGATGAATTCATTGTTATCTACCACAACTGCGGCGACAATGTACTGCTGATGATCGACTCCATCCTGCGGGTTGGCGCAGCGGCCTATCACTTTGGCAATGCCATCAGCATGAAGGAAATGATGACCAAGGTCCCTGCAGATGTGCTGACCATGGGCAATGTTGACCCCTCCAGCCAGTTCTGTAATGGCACTCCCGAAAGCATCCGGGAAGAAACCCTGAGAATCATGGGCGAATGCTGCGACCATGCCAACTTTGGCATTTCTTCCGGCTGCGATATTCCTCCCATCAGCAAGTGGGAAAACATTGACGCATTCTTTGCCGCAGTGGATGAATTCTACAGCAAATAAGACCTCGCAATTTTTTACATAATAAAAAGTGGGCATCCTGTTTTGGGTAATCGCCCACTTTTTGTATAGGAAGAAAGGGAGATCCCCAAAGGGATCTCCCTCAATTATATGGATCGAATCTAAGCTGAAAATTAATTTATAAGCAGACTTTGATTATGCCTGGCAGAACTTAACGGCCATTTCAGCGGCAGAGGCAGCGTCGGGGGTGTAGCCGTCGGCGCCAATCTGGTCGCAGAAAGCCTGGGTAACAGGAGCGCCGCCGATCATGACCTTAACATCCAGGTCGGCTGCACGAACAGCGTCCACAACGTCCTTCATAACAGGCATGGTGGTGGTCAGCAGGGCAGAGCAGCAGATGATCTGGCAGCCTTCGGCCTTGGCGGTTTCTACATAGGTTTCGGGAGAAACGTTGGTGCCCAGGTCGATCACTTCCAGTCCCTTGCCTTCCAGCATCATCTTGACCAGATTTTTGCCGATGTCGTGCAGGTCGCCTTCAACGGTGCCGATGCATACCTTGCCGGTGGCGGCAACGCCGGCTTCAGCCAGCAGGGGCTTGAGCAGGGTGGCGCCGGCATTCATGGCGCGGGCAGCAACCAGAACTTCGGGAACAAAAACTTCATTGTTCTTGAACTTTTCACCAATGATGCCCATACCGCTGAGCAGGCCTTCTTCCAGAATGGTCTTTACAGGGATGTTTTCGGCAATGGCCTGTTCCACCAGAGCCTTAACTTCCTTTGCCTTGCCCTTTTGCAGCTTTTCAGAAATTTGATTCAGCAGTTCCATTCTATTTACTCCTTATCATAATTGTTATAAGTGCATGTGACCTTGTTATGCCCGGCCAAGGGATTCCCGGTAGTGGTTGGGCGAAACACCGGCAACACGCTTAAATACTTTGGTAAAATAACTTTGGTCTTCAAATCCGACCATGATGGCAACATCAATGATTTTGTGCTGCTTGTTTTTTAACAGTTCTTTGCTTTTTTCAATTCGTACCTGATTTAGATAGGTGCTGAAGGAAATTCCCATATCCTCCTTAAACACCTTGCTGAAATAGGAGGCCGAAAGATAAACGTTGGAGGCCGCCTGTTCCACCGTGATTTTTTCGTTGTAGTGGTCACGAACAAACTGGGTGGTTTTGTGGATGACATCCAGATGCTTGATGTCCCGCAGATCAAAGGTGCTGTTCATAAAACGATTCATCGTTTTGGTGATCCACAAACAAAGATCGTCCATATCCTGGAAGGACTGCAGCCTGCGGTGATAATTGAAGTTTTGCTGCAGGGTGGCTTCGGGCTGGGCGCCGCCCTCCACCGCAGCACGGGACATCAGCACCAGCAGCTCGTAGACGCTGTGCTTGATCTGTTCAATCTCTCAGCCCGAACTGAAAAAGATATAGCCCAGCAGGTCGTTGAGTGCCTCACCGGCCTGGTCACGGTCATAGTTGATGATGCTGTTGAGCAGCAGTTTTTCGGTGGCGTAGGGGTATTGCAGAGTGTGGTCGGCGGTTTTCATTTCATAAATGTATTCGCCGATGGATGCCTGGATGGCGTCGGAATGCTGGGCCTCCAGCATTTGGGCCGAACTCCAAACATTGCTGATAAAGCTGACCGAAAAATAAAGCATATTAGAAAGGGCGGTCACTTTATCCGGGTCGATGTAGGGAATATCCTGCAAAAGTTTGCGGGCTTCTTTCAGGGTGCTGCCCTTCAGCCCCAGGTGCTGCTGCAGGTCCAGGAAGTCGTAGTCCTCCCGCTCCACCATCAAAAAAGGGCCGACGGTGATCTTGCCCACACTGCCAAGCTGGTCCAGAATAGGGGAGACAAAGAAGGTGAGACCGGCGGGACAAAAATAGATGTAGCGGCCGCCAAATCGTTCGGCCTCGTCCATGCCATAGATATGTACCTCGCTGCAGGAAATTTCTTTGTGCGAAATGCTGCACAACCTGCAGGAAGGATAGCCGCAGCCCGCTTCTCCAAGAACATTGCCGTGAATGTCGGAAATGGTGCAGCCCAAACCGGTGGCGCCCGAAAAAGATTCGATGCACTCCCCGGCCAAACGGAGATCAAATTCACTTTGTGGGAGATCTTTCCACCGCATTTTCCTGACGCCTTCTTTCATAAAAAATTATAGCACCACACATTTGCGCAGACTTGTAAAAAAATAATGATTTTGGTATTTTTCGGCTGTGTTTTCATTCTCAGAATAGTGGAAAAATACAAATAAAGCGGTAAATTTACCGAGCAAAACCGCAAGAATACGATATAATAAAAGAAAACAGATATGTTTCACTTTTATTAAAACATAAAACAGGCAGGAGGGGCAACCAGTATGGAACAGCTTTTAAAGAATATTAAAGAAGCCGGCGCAAGCAATGCTGAAGTGATCGAAGTAAAAGATATCACCTTACGTCCCGAGTTCCGCGACGCCTGCAAACAAAATTCCTGCGGCAAGTACAACACCAATTGGGGATGTCCCCCCGCCTGCGGAACCATCGAGGATATGATGGCCCAGGCCCAAAGTTACCCCTACGCTCTGGTCTACCAGACCGTCAGCCTGCTGGAGGATTCCTTCGACTACGAGGGCATGCAGGAAGGCAAAAAGTACTATAACCAGGTGACCGACAAGGTGCGGGAGCTGTTTGACCAGAAGTTTCCCGAAAAGGAACCCCTGTTTTTGAATGCCGGGGCCTGCAAAGTGTGTGGCCGCTGTGCCAAGCTGGACGAGCAGCCCTGCCGCTTCCCCGAAAAGCGCACCATCTCGATGGAAGCCTATGGGGTGGATGTTTCCAACCTGGCTAAAGTTTCGGGTATGAACTACATAAACGGGCAAAATACCGTGACCTATTTTGGCGCTATTTTGTACCGCTGACAACAAGGAGAAGGACATGAGCTTTTGTGTTACAGTATGCAGCCGGGAGGGCGAAACTGTCCTGCAGGCAGAAAAAGGACAACTGATCTCTGATTTGCTGAAAGCAGCCGGTATGGTTGCCGTGTTCCCCTGCGGCGGCAACGGCAAATGCGGCCGGTGCCGTGTTCAGGCCCAGGGTCTGCTGGAAGAACCCACCTCCACCGAATTGGAAATGCTGGGGGATGACTATGCAAAGGGCATTCGTCTGGCCTGTATGTGCCGTGTGACGGGGGACTGCCGCATCGTTTTGTCTGCAAGCGATATTGAAGCGGTGACACAGGGCTACTTTCCGGTTTATGAAAAAAAGCCGCTGTACGCCAGGTGCGGCGCAGCGGTGGATATCGGAACCACCACCATTGCGGCCCAGTTGTGGGTAGGGGATGAGATGGTGGCCGAAGCCTCGGCACTGAACCCTCAGGCAACCTTTGGCGCCGATGTCATTTCCCGCATCGAGGCAGCCCTTGCTGGCAGATTGGGGGAACTTCAGCAGACAGTAGCCAGCGCCATTGAAAAAATGCTGACCGCCATGGGCGAAAAGGCAGGCTGCTATCCCGAAGTTGCGGTGATAACCGGCAACACGGCCATGCTTCATTTTTTGGCGGGAGAAGACCCCGCTCCACTTTCGGCGGCGCCCTTTGCGGCACGACGCCTGTTTGGCGAATGGCTTTCGGCCGATGCCGTCAAAATCGGTGGGAAGCTGGGCGATACCCGGTTTTATCTTGCCCCTTGCTTTTCGGCTTTTGTGGGGGGAGATATTGCGACTGCCATTCTTGCTAGCGAACTGGTAAAAAAGCAGCAGACCGCCCTGTTGGTGGATATTGGCACCAATGGGGAAATGGCTCTGCTGAAGGGTTGGAAGCTTATCTGCTGCTCCACCGCCGCAGGCCCTGTGTTTGAAGGGGCGCAAATCAGTTGCGGCATGCAGGGCAAAGCCGGAGCCATTGATCACGTAACGGTGGAAGATGGTCAACTGCGCTGCACCACCATCAAAAATGAAAAGGCGGCGGGTATCTGTGGCAGCGGTCTTGTTGATGCCGTTGCGGCCCTTGTTCAATTGGAACTGGTGGAAGAAAGCGGCTATATGGAGGATGACGTTGAGCTTGCCGAGGGGGTGACCCTTACCCCGCAGGATATCCGCATGGTACAGTTGGCCAAGGGCGCCATCTGCGCCGGAATACGCACCCTGTGCGATGCTGCCAAAATCGATGCGGAGGACATCACCACCCTGTACATTGCCGGCGGCTTTGGCGCAAAGCTGGATATTGCCAGCGCGGCAGCCATCGGCATGATCCCCGAAGAGCTGGCCTGCAAGGCCAGGGTGATCGGTAATGCTGCCCTGGCCGGCGCGGCCATGCTGCTGCGCAGCGAGCCATTGGCCGAACAGTGCAACAGATTTATCCGCGAAGCGGAAATTATAGAGCTTTCCTCCAATCCCACCTTCTCCAGTCACTATATGGATGCAATGATGTTCTGATAATAGAAAAATAAACGCCCCCATGTGTCAGGCATGGGGGCATTCTTTTTATGTTGCGTCGGCCTGGGCCAGCAACTCTTTTTCGTATTCCGAAAGGGGATAGACCGCAAACAGATCGGGGCGGTTTGCACGGGTTGCCAGCAGGGCCTGGGTACGGCGCCAATCTTCAATGGCCTTGTGGTCGCCGTTCAGCAGCACCTGGGGAACGGACTGACCCTCATAGACCGCAGGACGGGTATATTGGGGGTATTCCAGCAGACCGTTTTCGTGGGATTCGTCGGTGGTGGCGGCGTCGCGCAAAGCACCTTTCAGCAGGCGCACCACCGAGTCAATGACCACCTGGGCGGCAAGCTCGCCCCCGGTTAGAATGTAATCCCCCAGCGAAAGCTGTTCGTCAAAATGGGGCTCCACACGGGCATCGATCCCCTCGTAGTGGCCGCACAGCAGCACGATATGCTCCATGCCGGCATAGCGCCGGGCACATTTTTGGTCGTAGCGGCAGCCTTTGGGCGAAAGCATGACGGTGTGGCTTTGTTCGGTGCGCACTGCGGCAAGGGCATCCAAAACGGGCTGGCAGCGCATAATCATGCCCGGCCCGCCGCCAAAGGGGGAGTCGTCAATGTGGCGGAAGCTGCCCCCGGCATATTCCCGGATATCCACAATTTCAATTTCAGCCAGGCCTTTTTCAATGGCACGTTTGACCACAGGGGTGGCCAAAAAGCTTTCAAAGCTTTCGGGAAAGATGGAAAGAACCGAAATCTTCATGCTTTTGTTCCTTTCGTTTGGAAGGATATTCTACTCTATAGTTTAGCACGGCTTTTCCTTTGGGGCAACAAAGGACTATTTTCTTCCCACGGGGCAACACTACCCCTAAAGAAACGGGGGAGTGTTGGTATGCGGAAAAAGGAAAGTGCGGCGGTGTATGTGGTGGGGTCGATGGGCTACACCCTGTTGGAGCTTTTATGGCGGGGCTACACAAGCTGGACCATGACAGCGGCGGGGGGCATCTGCCTTTCGCTGCTGTACCGCATGCGCCAGAAGCTGGGACACCTGCGGCTGTGGGAGCAGTGTCTTGCCGGGGGAGGAATCATCACGGCGGTGGAGCTGCTGGCAGGGCTGCTGTGCAACCGTCTGCTGCAGATGCGGGTGTGGGATTACTCCGACCGGCGGGGCAATTTTAAGGGGCAGATCTGCCCGCTCTATTCATTTTTGTGGTGCCTGCTGTGTCTGCCGGTGCTGCCCCTTTGCGGCTGGATGAAGAGGAAGTTTGACAAGTAAGCGTATTTCGTGGACATTCCCGGCTCTTTTTGATATAATGACGGCGGAAAAAAGAAGACGATGCCAAAAAGAACGCAGCATCAGCAGCATTGGAAAGGAAAGATTTGTTTTGACCGACTTTAACATCAACATCATGCCCGAAATACAGCGGGCGCTGGATGCCATGGGTTTTACCGCCCTCACCGAGATCCAGCAGAACGCCATCCCTGTGATGCAGCAGGGCAAGGATATCATCGCCAAAGCCCCCACCGGCACCGGCAAAACAGTGGCCTTTGGCATTCCCATCATCGAAAAGATCGACCGCAAGGCCAACCATCCCCAGGCGGTCATTCTGGCCCCCACCCGGGAACTGGCCATGCAGATCCGGGATGAACTGCGGGAGCTGTGCCAGTTTTTGCCCGGGGTTCGCCTGGTGGCAGCCACCGGCGGCATGCCCATGGGCAGGCAGATCGAAGGCTTCAAAAAGGGCGCACAGATCATTGTTGCCACCCCCGGCCGTCTGCTGGACCACATGAAGCGCCGCAATGTAAACCTCAACAAGGTGACCACCATCGTACTGGACGAGGCCGACGAAATGCTCAGCATGGGCTTCTATCAGGACGTGAAAAAGCTGCTGGACAGCATGCCTGCCCGCCAGCAGGTGGCCATGTTCTCGGCCACCATCAGCCGCGAGGTAATGGACATCGGCTGGATGTACCAGCGTGACGCCGAAGAAGTTACCGTCCGTCCCGTGGAAGAAAGCCGTCCCCAAATCAAGCAGTACATCATGAAGTGCATGGGCCGCCAGAAGCTGGCCAACCTGTGCAGTCTGATGGAAAGCGAAGGCTTTACCCGTGTGATGGTTTTCTGCAACACCAAATACACCACCGCCCGCCTCAGCGAGCAGCTGGCCGAAAAGGGTCTCAAGGCCGAATGCATCCACGGCGACATGAAGCAGTCGGAGTGCAACGCCATCCTGGCCAAATTCAAGGAGGGTAAGTTCCACATGCTCATTGCCACCGACGTTGCCGCCCGCGGCATCGACGTGGACGATGTGGAGGCAGTTTTCAACTACGATATGCCCCAGGAAAATGAATATTATATCCACCGCATCGGCCGCACCGGCCGTGCCCAGAAGCAGGGCGTTTCCTATCTCTTCTATTCCGCCGAGGAAGAGAGCAAAATGCGCCGCATGCTCACCCTGACCCGCAGCGAAGTCATTGAACTGGAACCCGTGGTCAAGGAAAACATGAAGCTGGTGGACACCCTTTGGTAAAACGAAAGCCCCTTGCCGTTAGGCAGGGGGCTGTTTCTATGTATTTACTTGGATTTCTGTTCCTGTGCGTGGTCGCAGCAGTGGGCCAGGGGGCATCCTTCACATTTTGGGCGGCGGGCAACGCAGGTGTCTCGGCCAAACAGCACCAGGCGGTGGCAGAAATCGTTGGCCCGATCCATGGGCAGAATCTCCCGCAGCTGCATTTCCACCTTCAGGGGGTCTTTGCCCACCGTCAGGCCCAGCAGGTTGGTGATGCGGATGCAGTGGGTGTCGCACACAACGGCGGGCTTGCCGTAGATGTCGCCCACCACCAGGTTGGCGGTCTTGCGGCCAACGCCGGGCAGCTTCACCAGTTCTTCAATAGTGTCGGGCACAATGCCGCCGTATTCTTCCACCAGCATTTTGCCAATGCCCACCAGGTCCTTGGCTTTGGTCTTGTAAAGACCGCAGGACTTGATGTATTCCTCCACATCCTCTACCTTTGCTTCGGCAAAGGCCTGGGGAGTGGGGTAGGCGGCAAACAGGTCCCCTGTGACCATGTTCACACGGGCGTCGGTGCATTGGGCCGAAAGCCACACGGCGATCAGCAGTTCGTGGGGCTTTTCATATTCCAGCGAGCATTTGGCGGGGTAGACGGCCTCCAGGGCGTCCACCGCCTGCAAAGCCTTGGCCCGCAGTTCTTCGATGGTGTGTTTCATACGGTTTCTCCTTTTAGGCAAGCAGTGCGTTCAGGGCTATCCCCAGCACTGCGGCGATGACGATAAGCACGATGGGATGCATTTTCTTTTTCAAGCGGCTGATGAAGAAGATGACCGCCATGATGCCAAAGTTGGGCAGGCTGAAACCTGCAAGCACAGTGCCGAGCCCCTGGCTCAGCTTGGCGCCGCCAAACACTGCGCTGAGCAGCACCGTAAGGGCCGCCGAGGCAACCAACCCGACCACGGCAGGCCGGATGCCGGAAAGGGCGCCCTGCACATAAAAATTACCCACAAAGCGGTCATAGAAGAATTTGGAGATGAGAAGGATAATAAGGAAAGAAGGAAGGCATACCCCAAGGGTAGCAAAGAAGGCACCCGGAATGCCCTGGGTCTCCATGCCCACAAAGGTGGCGATGTTCACCGCAAAGGGGCCGGGGGTGCTTTCACTTACGGCAATGAAGTCGATCAACTGGGGCAGGGTCAGCCAGCCTTTGCCCACCACTTGGTCGGTGATCATAGGGATCATGGCGTAACCACCGCCGATGGTGAATAAACCGATCTGAAAGAAGATGGCGAACAGTTCCAGCAAACTGAGAAGGGTGGTCATACTCATTCACCCGCCTTTCCGGAGGCGCGGTTCTTGTTCCACAGGGCATAGCCGATGCCAATAAGGCCGGCGCCAAGGATGATGAACACGGTGTCAAAGCCGGTGAGTGCGGCCAGCAGGAAGGCCGCTGCTCCAAGTACAATGTGGAACAGGTCCAGCCGGCAGCTTTTGGAAAGCTTACGCACCGCGTTGAACATCAGCACCACAACAGCGCAGCGAATGCCCGAAAAGGCCCAGGCAACATATTGGTTGGAGAGGAAAGAGCGGTAGAACAGGCTAAGGATACAAATAATAAGAAAAGAGGGAAGGGTCACGCCGACAGTGGCCCACAACGAGCCCCAGAAGCCTGCCACACGGTAGCCCACAAAGGTGGCGCTGTTGACAGCCAGCACGCCGGGGGTGCTTTCGGCAATGGCGATCATATTCACCATATCCTCTTCCGAGATCCATTTGTGGTTTTCCACCGTTTCACGCTGGATGAGGGGGATCATGGCATATCCGCCCCCAAAAGTGAATGCCCCGATCTTCAAAAAAGTCAAGAAAAGGGTAAAATATTCGTTTATTTTGGGTTTAGCGTTCATAAAAGAGGAATCCTTTCGCAAATCGATATAACTATTCTATATTTTTTGCACGATTACGTCAATAAAATACCATAACCATTTACAAACGAAAAGATATATTTACAAATGAAAATAATGAAATTCTGGTTTATTGAAATTGCAAAAATAAACCGAAATACAACCTAAATCAACGAAAAATGAACGAATTCTCAAAAATATGCAGGATTGCAATTCAAAAACTACAGTTTTATATGATTTGCATATTGACAAGTAAACATAAATGAAGTAGCATAACAATTGTTAATATTAGATTGCTACGCAGGTACAATTCATCAGAAAAGAGGTTAAAATTATGGATTTGATGTTTTTGGCTCCTGTAGGCGCGATCGCGGCCATTGTTTTTGCTCTTATTTTGGCCAAGCGCGTCATGAAGGAAAGCGAAGGAACCGACCGCATGAAGGAACTGGCCGGATTTATCCGTACCGGTGCAAACGCCTTCCTGGCCCGCCAGTATAAAGGTGTTGCCCTGGTGTTCGCCATTGTTGTGGTCGTTCTGGTTGTGCTGGCCTTCCTGGGCTATGTAAATGTGTTCATTCCCGTTGCCTTTGTAACCGGCGGCTTTTTCTCGGCTCTTTCCGGCTTCTTTGGCATGAAGATCGCCACCAACGCCAACGCACGTACCGCCAGTGCCGCACGTCACTCTTTGAACAAGGGTCTGAACGTTGCCTTCTCGGCCGGTGCTGTTATGGGCTTTGTTGTGGTTGGTCTGGGTATGCTGGATACCACTCTGTGGTACTACTTCCTGAACTGGTGGTTCCGTGACCTGGATCCCGCAACCCGCGCACAGGCCATTGCCACCCCCATGGTAACCTTTGGCATGGGTGCTTCCTTTATGGCTCTGTTTGCCCGTGTAGGCGGCGGTATCTTTACCAAGGCTGCCGACGTAGGCGCCGACCTGGTTGGTAAGGTCGAAGCAGGCATCCCCGAAGATGACCCCCGTAACCCCGCCGTTATCGCCGACAACGTTGGCGACAACGTAGGTGACGTTGCCGGTATGGGCAGCGACCTGTACGAATCCTATGCAGGCGCCCGTATTTCGGCTGCTGCTTTGGGTGTTGCTGCCGGCTACGGTATGGGCGGCTTCTCTCTGCCCATGGCTCTGGCCGCTGTTGGCATCCTGGCCTCCATCCTCGGCACCTTCTTTGTAAAGACCGGTGAAGATGCTTCCCAGAAGAACCTGCTGAAGGTTCTGAGCCGCGGCACCAACATCAGCTCTGTTATCGTTGCTGTTGCTGCCTACTTCCTGGTAAACCTTTGCCTGGGCGAAGGCCATGTTGGCATCTATATCGCCATTCTGGCAGGTCTGATCGCCGGTGTTCTTATCGGCAAGGTTACCGAATACTACACCTCCGATACCTATAAGCCCACCCAGGAACTGTCTGCTGAATCCGAAACCGGTTCCGCCACCATCATCATCGGCGGCCTGTCTTTGGGTATGATGTCCACTGCCATCCCTGTTATCATCGTTGGCATTGCTGTTCTGATCGCCTACTATGTACCCGGCGGCGGTGCTGACGGTATGTACGGCATTGGTATGTCTGCTGTCGGCATGCTGTCCACTCTGGGCATCACCCTGGCAACCGACGCTTATGGCCCTGTAGCCGACAATGCCGGCGGCATTGCTGAAATGGCCGGCCTGGAACCCCAGGTACGTGAACGTACCGACGCACTGGATGCCCTGGGCAACACCACTGCCGCCACCGGCAAGGGCTTTGCCATCGGTTCCGCTGCTCTTACCGCTCTTGCTCTGATCGCTTCCTTTATCGATCAGGTCAAGATCATCGACCCCAACTTTGCATTTGACCTGAGCATCATCAATCCTTCTGTTCTGATCGGCTTGTTTGTTGGCGCCATGCTGCCCTTCGTATTCGGTGCAATGACCATGAAGAGCGTTGGCCGTGCTGCCCAGAGCATCGTAATCGAAGTTCGCCGTCAGTTCCGCGAGATCACCGGCATTATGACCGGCGAAGGCAAGCCCGACTACACCACCTGTGTTGACCTGTGCACCAAGGCATCCCAGAAGGAAATGCTGGCTCCCGCCATCATGACCCTGGTTTGCCCCATCATTGTTGGCCTGATCCTGGGCGTAAACGGCGTTGCCGGTATGCTGGCAGGTGCTACCATCTCCGGTTTTGCTCTGGCCATCATGATGTCCAACTCGGGCGGCGCCTGGGATAACGCCAAGAAGCACATTGAAGGCGGCGCACACGGCGGCAAGGGCTCCGACTGCCACAAGGCCGCTGTTGTAGGCGATACCGTAGGCGATCCTTTCAAGGATACTTCCGGTCCCTCCATCAACATCCTCATCAAGCTGCTGTCCATCGTGGCAATCGTTTTTGCCGCTGTATTTATGAACTTCAGCATCTTTTGATCTGCTACCCTTCATAATTTGAAAATAGACCACGGACAGACCCGGCAGAGGAAACTCTGCCGGGTTTGTCTGTTGAAAGGTTTTTCTTTGTGTCCGGGTTGCAAAGATATGCCAAAAAATGTACAATAAATACGATTAGGCTTTTATCATGAATGGAATTGTCCACGGAGGTTTTTTGACCAATGAGAACAATTAAAGTTTTGGACTCCACCCTGCGTGACGGCGCACAGGGGGAGGGCATCAATTTTTCGCTGGAAGATAAGCTGAATATCGTCACCAAGCTGGACAAGCTGGGCATTTCTTACATCGAAGCAGGTAATCCCTCTTCCAACCCCAAGGATGCCGAGTTCTTCCGCGAGGTTGCCCGCATGCCCCTGAAGCATGCCACCCTGGTGGCTTTTGGTTCCACCCGCCACCACAGCATCACCGCCGCCCAGGATAAAGGCTGCCAAAGCCTGCTGGATGCCGGTACCAAGGCGGTTTGCATTTTCGGCAAAAGCTGGGATATGCATGTCACCCAGGTGCTGGGCACTACTTTGGAAGAAAACCTTGATATGATCTCGGATACCGTGCGGTTTTTCAAGGATCACGGCAAAGAGGTCATTTATGACGCGGAACACTTTTTTGACGGCTGCAAGGCCAATGCCGAATATGCCCTGAAAACCGTTCAGGCGGCCGCCCGGGCCGGCGCAGACTGCGTTGTGTTGTGTGACACCAACGGCGCCTGCTTCCCCTCCGAAATTTCCAAAATCACCGCCCGTGTGATAGATGCCGTGGATTGTGCCGTGGGCATCCATTGCCACAATGATACCGGCTGTGCCATTGCCAACAGCATGATGGCGGTGGAGGCCGGGGCATCCCATGTGCAGGGCACCTACATCGGCTTTGGTGAACGGTGCGGCAACGCCAATCTTTCGGCCATCATCGCCAACCTGCAGCTCAAGCAGGGGTACGAATGCATCCCCGCCGAAAAGATGCGCCGCCTGACCAAAACCGCCCGCTATATCGCTGAAATTGCCAACCTGGTGCTGCCAAACAGCCTGCCCTATGTGGGCAAAAGCGCCTTTGCCCACAAAGGCGGCATGCACGTGGACGGCGTCACCAAGAATCCCCATTCCTTTGAACATATCGACCCCGAGCAGGTGGGCAACCACCGCAACCTGCTGCTCAGCGAGGTTTCGGGCCGCAGTGCCATTGCCGCCCGCATGAGCGAGCTGGACTCTTCCATCACCCGCAACAGTATTGAGACGGCTGAGTTTATTGAGATGCTGAAGGAGCGGGAGCTGGAAGGCTACCAATTTGAATCGGCCGACGCCAGCCTGGAAATTTTCGCCCTGAAATATCTGGGCAAATACCGCCCCGCCTTTGAACTGGAGTACTTTAAGATTCTTGGGGAACAGCCCGCGGTCCATGTGGACCGTTCGGCCTCGGCTATGGTCAAGGTAAAGGTGGACGGCCAGATCGAAATGACCGCTGCCGAAGGCGATGGCCCTGTTCACGCCCTGGACGTTGCCCTGCGCCGTGCCCTGGAGGTCTTTTACCCTTCGCTGCACAAGGTACGCCTGGTGGACTATAAGGTGCGTGTGATCGAAGGCCACGCCGCCACCGCCGCCATGGTACGGGTCATCATCGTTTCCACCGATGATGAAAGCACCTGGACCACCGTGGGGGTCTCGGCCGACATCATCGACGCAAGCTGGCAGGCTCTGCGCGATTCCATTGAATACAAGCTGCTGCACGACCACGCAGTATAATGCATCGAAATGTCATTCCGGCCATGTTCCGGGGTGACATTTCTCGCCTGGAAGGCAGGGAAGAGAATTGATCGACAACAAAAGGATCTCAGCCATAATACTTGCCGCGGGCAGCAGTTCCCGCTTTGGCAAGGGTGACAAGCTTTGCATGGACCTGTGCGGCAAACCGCTGCTGCACTATCCTGTCGAGGCTTTTCGGTCCTGCCCGGAAGTGGATGAGATCATTCTTGTTTTTCCACCCCACCAACTGGAAAACGGCAAAGGCCTGTTTACCGAACAGGATGGCCTGCGTTTTGTGGCCGGAGGCCCAAGCCGCCCGGTTTCTTCCCTCAACGGCATCAAGGCTGCCACAGGGGATATCGTCCTCATCCACGACGGCGCCCGCCCCTTTGTTTCTGCCCAAACGATCAGCCGCTGTGCCCGGGCTGCCGCAGCCCATGGCGCCGCCGCAGCCGGGGTGCCTGCTTCCGATACCATCAAAATTTGCGATAGCGATGGTGTTGTGGTGCAAACCACCCGCCGCACCAATACCTGGCACACCCAAACCCCCCAGTGCTTTGACCGCACCCTCATTTTAGAGGCCTACGGCAAAACCAATCTGACCGACCCGTCCATCACCGACGACTGTATGATCGCCGAAGGGCAGGGGATAGAGGTGCGCCTGATCGAAAGTGAACGCAACAACATCAAAGTTACCGTTAAGGAGGACATGGTTTTGGCCGAAGCCATAGCAGCACAGAAGGGGTGGGGCAGCAAGCGCCTGACCTCCCTGACCGCCATTGGGCAGGACAGCCACCGCATGGCGGAAGGGGAACCCGACCGTCCCATGGTGTTGGGCGGTGTGGAGTTTGCCGAATATCCCGCCCTTGCGGCCAACAGCGACGGTGACGTGGTGCTGCACGCCCTGACCAATGCCGTTTCGGGCATTACAGGCAAAAATGTGCTGGGCGGGCGCGCCGACGAGATGTGCCGCAGCGGCATCACCGACAGCCGGGAATATCTCAAGGCTGCCCTTGCCGATCTGGAAAATACACGCCTGACCCATGTTTCCTTCACCATTGAGTGCAAAACCCCACATCTGAGCAGCCGAATAGATGAAATGAAGGAAAGCATTGCCGGGCTGCTGGGGCTGAGCGCTGACCATGTGGGCATCACCGCCACCAGCGGCGAGGGGCTGACCGCCTTTGGCAGGGGAGAAGGGGTCAGTGTATTCTGCATCCTTACCGCCGAAAAAGAGGAGTGGAACTGATGGAGCTTAAGGCCTACGCAAAGCTGAATCTTTCGCTGGAGGTGCTGGAACGCCGTGCCGACGGCTACCACAATCTGCGCAGCGTTTTTCAGTTTGTCAGCCTGTGCGACAATGTGATTTTGGAAAAAAGCGAAGCCGACAGCTTCTGGTGCAGCGTGGAAGGGCTGAACACCGAAAACAACCTGGCCCTAAAGGCCCGTGACCTGCTGCGCCGGGAATATCCCGTTGGTCCTGTGTCCATTCGTCTGGAAAAGCACATCCCGGCCATGAGCGGCATGGGGGGCGGCAGCGCCGACTGCGCCGCCGTGCTGCACGGCCTCAACCAGCTTTTTGAGCTGCACATTCCCCGGGAAAAACTGATGGAATTGGGTTCACAGCTTGGAGCCGATGTGCCCGCCTGCCTTGTGGGGGGAGTTTTGCTGGCCCAAGGCATCGGAGAAAGAATCACCCCCATGCAGCAGCCGGAACCGCTGTGGTTCAACATCATCAAGCCCGGTGTGGCCTTTTCCACCGGCGAAATGTACGCCAAATTGAACCGGGATACCACTCCCATCCAGCCGCGGAACATCACCCCGTTGGTGGATGCCATCACCCGGGGCGAGGCAATGGGCGTCGGGGCCAACCTCTTCAATAGCTTTGAGTCGGTCGCCCAGCCGAAGGAGCCCATCCAGCAGGCCCGTGTGGCCCTGTTGCAAACCGGAGCGCTGGGGGTCTGCATGACCGGCAGCGGTTCGGCAGTTTTTGGGGTATATGCTGACGAGCAAACAGCACGCCTGGGGTATGAAACCATCAAAGAAACCGGGGCGGAGGTCTACTGCTGCCACTCGGTTCACGCAAAAGAATAAATAAATTCAAGAGCTGTCCCGCTGGTTGGACGGCTCTTTTTTAATTAAATGAGAAGATAGTATCGACAATATCCAAAAAAAAATGTATAATGTTAACGAGATTTTGCTGCTTTAACGCGGCAAACAAAGATTGGAGAGGAAAAGATGAATCGAGAAAGACTTGGAAGCCGACTGGGCTTCATTCTGCTGAGCGCAGGCTGCGCCATCGGCTGCGGCAACGTTTGGAAGTTCCCCTGGTTGACCGGCCAAAACGGCGGCGGCGGTTTCGTGCTGATTTACGTTCTGTGCCTGATCCTGATGGGCCTGCCTGTCATGGTTATGGAATTTGCCATGGGCCGTGCCTCTCAGGCCAGCCCTGTAAGAATGTACCAGAAGCTGCAGAAGCCCGGTCAAAAGTGGCATATCCACGGCTATCTGGCCCTGTTTGGCAACATCTGCCTGATGGCGTTCTATACCGTAGTAACCGGTTGGATGATTTACTATTTCTACAAGTTCCTGATTGGCCAGCATGTTGGTCTCAGCTTTGGCGGGATGATTAGTAATCCGGGAGTCAACGTTCTGTTCCTGTTGATTGCTGTTGTGGTTGGCTTTGCCATTCTCAGCTTCAATCTGCAGGGTGGCCTGGAACGCGTTACCAAGTACATGATGGTTGCTCTGCTCGTACTTATGGTCATTCTGGCTGTTCGCAGCTGCACGCTGGGCGGCGCAAAGGAAGGTCTCAGCTTCTACCTGCTGCCCGATCTTTCCAAAATTTCCGGCAGCACCGTTGTTGCTGCTATGAATCAGGCCTTCTTCACCCTGTCGCTGGGCATTGGCTCTATGGCTATTTTCGGCAGTTATCTTGACAAGGAACGCTCTCTGCTGGGCGAATCGGTCAATATCATCTGCCTGGATACCTTTGTCGCCATCACTGCTGGTCTGATCATTTTCCCTGCCTGCTTCACCTATGACATGGAAGTTGGCGCCGGCCCTGGCTTGTTGTTTGACACCATGGCTACCGTATTTATGAACATGGAAGGCGGCCGCTTCTGGGGCGCATTGTTCTTCCTGTTCATGGTGTTTGCAGCCTTCTCTACCGAACTGGCCGTATTTGAAAACATTCTGGCCTGTGTTCGTGAAATGACCGGCTGGAACCGTCCCAAGGGCTGCGTAGCCTGCGGCATCGGCATCTTCCTGCTGGCCTTGACCACCGCTTTGGGCTACAGCGTATTCACCTTCCAGCCCTTTGCTCCCGGTTCTGCCTGGCTGGATCTGTGGGACTTCCTGGTTTCCACCAACCTGTTGCCTGTCGGTTCTTTGCTGTTTACCC
>JAGAPB010000110.1 GCA_017847995.1 Oscillospiraceae bacterium | reverse complement strand
GATATGGTGCTGGACGGCACGGTGCGCAATGTCACCGACTTTGGCGCCTTTGTGGACATCGGCGTGCACCAGGATGGGCTGGTGCACATCAGCCGCCTGGCCGACCGTTTTATCCGCCACCCCAGCGAGGTGGTCAAGGTGGGCGACATCGTCAAGGTAAAGGTGCTGGAAGTCGACCTCAAGCGCAGCCGCATTTCCCTAACCATGCGGGATGTGGAAGCCACCCCCAAAAGTTGACATTGTTCTTTCCATAATGTGCTTTGTTTTAAGTTTGGTGATATAGAATGGAACTTCCAATCCGCAAAAAATTACGGCTGAAAGAATACGATTACAGCCAGAACGGTGCCTATTTTATTACCATATGTACCCAACACAAACGCCATTTCTTATCCGAAATTTGTAGGGGAGGGGCTCTGCTCCTCCCGGTGGGACAGATGGTCGAAAATGAAATCCTGGCTCTTGAGCAAAAATATGACCTTATTGTTGACAGATATATTATTATGCCCAACCATTTGCACCTTTTGCTGCGGTTGGAACGGGCGGAGCAAAGCCCCGCCCCTACGATTTCAGAAGTCATTTGTACGCTGAAATCCATAACTACAAAAAAGGCCAATCTGTGCGACAATACGCCTGGAAGAAAAATCTGGCAAAGATCTTTTTACGACCACATCATCCGAAACGAACAGGATTATCTGGAAATCTGGAGGTATATCGACCAAAACCCTCTGCGGTGGGAATTGGATGAGTTCTATACAGCAAAAGAAAAACCCCTCACCGCTTGGTGAGGGGTTTTTGTGTTGGGTTTTACTTATTCAGCACACGGTCATATACTGCCAGGTAGTCGCCGGCCGAACGGTCCCAGCTGAAGTCGCATTCCATTGCGTGCTTTACAGCCTTTTTCCATTCCTTGGGCTGGTCGTACAGTGCCTTGCAGCGCAGCACAGCGTCCTGCATGTCGTGGGCGTTGTAGCTTTGGAAGGTGAAGCCGTTGCCGTCCTCGCCGCCCAGGTCCTTGATGCTGTCCTTCAGGCCGCCGGTCTCGCGCACGATGGGCAGGGTGCCGTAACGCAGCGATACCATCTGAGCCAGACCGCAGGGCTCGGTTTTGCTGGGCATCAGGAAGGCGTCGGCGCCGGTGTAGATCTTGGCAGCCAGGTCGGGCAGGAAGCCGATCTTAACGGCAACACGGCCGGGATAGCGCTTTTCGGCTTCCAGGAAGAAGTCCTCGTACATCTTGTCGCCGCTGCCCAAAACCACCAGCGAAATATCGTTGGTCATCATGTCGTCCAGAATGTACTTCACCAGATCAAGGCCCTTCTGGGAGACCAGGCGGGCGATCAGGCCGATGAGGATGCGGTCGGGCTTTTCTTCCAGCCCCATCAGCTTCTGCAGCTCGGCCTTGCACACAGCCTTGCCCTTGCCAATGGTCTTGGTGTTGTAGTGGGCAAAGAGGTTGGGGTCGGTTTCGGGGTCGTTGGTCTTCTGGTCAATGCCGTTGAGGATGCCGGTCAGCTTGTAGCTGTGCTCCTTCAAAAAGCGGTCCAGGCCAAAGCTGTACCAGGGGTCCATGATCTCCTTGGCGTAGCTGGGGCTTACGGTGGTGATCATATCGCACTCGGTCATGGCGCCCTTCATCATGTTCAGGCATCCGCCGTACTCCATGATGTGGGCAGCGCTGTCGGGCAGGCCCAACTGGTCCCCCAGCAGTTCCATGCCGTACTGGCCCTGGTACTGGATGTTGTGGATGGTAAAGACGGTGCGGATGTTGGCCATCTTGTCGATCTGGCGGAAGAAGGTGTTCAGATAGACAGGGATGAGGGCCGACTGCCAGTCGTTGCAGTTGATGACATCGGGGGTAAAATCGATGTACAGCAGCATTTCCAGCACAGCCTTGGAGAAAAAGGCGAAGCGTTCGGCGTCATCGCCGTAGCCGTAAAGGCCGTTTTCCCGCTTGAAGTAGTATTCGTTGTCAAGAAAATAGAAGGTCACGCCGTTGTATTCGCACCGGAACAGGCCGCAGTACTGTCTGCGCCAATCCAGATGGATCTCAAAGCTGGCGATGAAGGTCATCTTCTCGCGCCACTGCTGGCCAATGGTGCCATACAGGGGCATTACCACACGGCAGTCGGTGCCGCGGGCGCACAGGGCCTGGGGCAAACTGCCCGCAACGTCGGCCAGACCGCCGGAGGCGGCAAAGGGTCTGGCTTCGCTGGCAACATACAAGATATTCATGCTATTCCTCCGTTGTTTGTTTCGGTTTGGCTCAGACACTCATGCCCTTCTGCAGATAGAAGGGGATGGAGGTGTAGCCGCACAGGGTCCGGCCGGAACGCACAACAACGTCCTTGTCGGCGATGACATAGTTCAGGTCGGCGTTTTCGCCCACAATGGCGTCCTGCATCAGGATGCTGTTTTTAACAACAGCGCCGCGGCCCACACGCACGCCGCGGAATACGATGCAGTTTTCCAGCTCGCCTTCGATGACGCAGCCGTCGGCTACCAGCGAGTTGCTTACCTTGGACTTGAGGCCGTACTTGGCGGGAACTTCGTCACGCACCTTGGTGAATACGGGGCGTTCGGCGGGGAAGAGCTGGGCGCGGGCTTCGCTGTTCAGCAGGGCCATGTTGGCGGCAAAGTAGCTTTCCATGCCCGAAATGCGGGCAACAAAGCCGGTGGATTCATAGCCATAGATCTTCAGATCCTGCAGGTGGTCCTGCATAACACCGCGGGTAAAGCTGGCCTTGCCGTGGGCGTAGCCTTCGTTTACCATCTTGATCAGCAGTTCGCGGCTGAGCAGTGCGATGTTGAGGAATTCCTTGTGGTTGCCGGTGGTGCTTACATTTACGCTGACGTCGGTCAGGCGGCCGTCGGCGGCCACTTCCACGGTGCTTACGTCGCGGCCGGGGGTCTCGCGGCGGCAGTCGGCATAAACGGCGGTGATGTCGGCGCCGGTTTCCTGGTGCTGGCGCAGCACATCGCGCAGGTCGATGTTGGAGATCACGTCGGCGCCGCTGAGTACAACATACTGGGCGTCAACGCTCTGCAGATAGACAAGGCGTCCTGCCAAAGCTTCCAGGCAGCCAACATGGTCGTCGGCGCTGGCGCCGGTCAGGCGTGCATAGGGAGGCAGCAGGCGCAGGCCGCCCACCTTGCGGGAAAGATCCCATGCGCGGCCGCTGCCCACATGGTCCATCAGGGACTGATAGTTCTGGCGGGTAACGATGCCGATGTCTTTGATGCCCGAGTTTACCATGTTGGACAGGGTAAAGTCGATGAGGCGGTAACGGCCGCCGTAAGGAATGGAGCCGGCAGTACGGGCGCCGGTCAGCTCGCCCATGCATTCGTCATGCATGTTGGAGAAGATGATACCCATAATTTTATTGCTTTTCATCTCTTATTCCCCCTTGATATCCTGGTCGACCAAAGCCTTTGCAGGCACGGCCACGCCGGGTGCGATATGTACGCCTTCGCCAATAACGGCAACACCCCAGGCGTCCTTATCCTGGGCGTCTTCGGGACGGCAGCCAACGGTGGCGCCGGCACCGATCTCGGCATTTTCGGCCACGATGGAGTATTCCACACGGGCACCGGCACGGATGACGGCGCCGGGCATGATGATGGAGTCGCGCACAACAGCGCCCCTTTCCACCGTTACGCCCGAGAATACCACCGAGAAATCAACCTGGCCCCAAATGTCGCCGCCTTCGGCGATCATCGAGTTTTCTACAACAGCACCGTCGGCGATGTAGTGGGGAGGCATTACGGGGTTGCGGGAATAGATCTTCCAGCTGGGGTCATACAGGTCCAGGGGAACGGTGGGGTTGAGCAGGTCCATGTTGGCTTCCCACAGGCTGTCGATGGTGCCAACGTCCTTCCAGTAGCCCTCGAAGGGATAGGCAAACATGGGCTCGCCGGCATCCAGCATGGTAGGAATGATATTCTTGCCAAAGTCCTTGCTGGAGGTGCGGTCGGCGTCGTCTTCTTCCAAATAGCGGCGCAGCACCTTCCAGTCAAAGATATAGATGCCCATGGAGGCCAGGGTGCTCTTGGGCTTGGCGGGCTTTTCTTCAAATTCGTATACGCTCATGTCGGGGTTGCAGTTCATAATGCCGAAGCGGCTGGCTTCTTCCATCGAAACGTTCAGCACGGCGATGGTGGCAACCGAACCCTTTTCCTTATGGTATTCCAGCATCTTGCTGTAATCCATCTTGTAGATATGGTCGCCCGAAAGGATGACAACATATTCGGGGTCATAGCGGTCGATAAAGCCGCTGTTCTGCCAGATGGCGTTGGCAGTTCCGGTGTACCAGTCGGAACCGGAGCTGCGCTGATAGGGGGGCAGCACAAAGGCGCCGCCATTCATTACGTCCAGGTCCCAGGGCTGACCGTTGCCGATATACTCGTTAAGCTGCAGGGGCTGATACTGGGTCAGCACGCCAACGGTGTCAATGCCGGAGTTGGTGCAGTTGGACAGGGGGAAATCGATGATACGGTATTTGCCGCCAAAGGGGACGGCCGGCTTGGCAATTTTGCGGGTGAGAGTATAAAGCCGGCTGCCCTGGCCACCGGCCAGCAGCATCGCAATCCATTCTTTTTTCTGGGTCATCGGTCCTTCACCTCTTGTTTCGTCTTTTTGGTTTTGCCGGGTTCTTAAAAAAAGCGCTTCCGGCAAGGCGCACAACAACAGAAAGGGGTTGTTTGCCAAAAAACGGACAAAAAATCGGTGCAGTCCGTTTTACAGCATACTTCTCCTTTATAAGTAATAATTGTAGCACTACAACCCAAGATAAGCAAGCCTTTGTTTGTCATTCTTGTTATTTTTTATTTTTTACAGGCAGAGATTATATGCAATATGCACAAATTTTAGGGGTGTTTTCCGATGAAACAGCGGGTTCCCATTGCCGCTGCCGCCGCCACAGGGACAGGCCCTTTTCATTCTATGCTTTTTGGCGCCAAAAAAGAGCCCCTTGACGCAACAGCGGGTTGCTTTGCAGTGCCCCAACCCAGGTGTATAATGACATGGGAGGTGAAACACACCATGGAAACCAAGGATATGATCCTGAAACTGAGAACCAGGGCCGGTCTTTCGCAGGACGAGCTGGCCGAAAAAGTTTTTGTCACCCGCCAGGCCGTTTCCCGCTGGGAAAACGGCGAAACCATCCCCAACACCGAAACGCTGAAGCTGCTTTCCGCCCTGTTTGATGTTTCCATCAACACCCTGCTGGGCTCGCCCCGGCGGCTGGTCTGCCAGTGCTGCGGCATGCCGTTGGAGGATGCCATCATCAGCAAAGAGAAGGACGGTTTTTTCAACGAAGATTACTGCAAATGGTGCTATGCCGACGGCGAATATCTGTATCATGACATGGATGATCTGATCGAGGTCTGCACTAACCATATGGCAAACGAAACATTCCCTCCCGAACAGGTTCGGGCCTATCTGAAGGAGATGCTGCCCAAGCTGAATTATTGGAAGACCTATCAAAACCTGGACGGCGCCGAAGCGTTTGATGAATTTAAGAAAAAGCTGATGGGCGAAATAAATGCCCTGCAAATAGAAGGCATGCCAAAAGTGGAAAGCCTGAATGCTCTTGTGGGCGGCTACATCAACCTGGAATATCGCCTGCCCAACGGAAAAAGCGTGAAGTTTTTGGAGGATGGGGCAACCTATCTGGGAACCCAACTGGAATGTGAATTTGGCGGAGACCGCTGCTTTGGCGTTGCCGCCAACATGGATTTTATTTTGGTTTGCACCTATGAGGAACAAGGCGCAAACCCCGAGCTTGTGCTCTACAAAAAAAGATAAGTTTGACGCAAAAATCCCCCAAAGAGGTTTCTTTGGGGGACTTTTTTTACTGTTCTATGGTTTTGTCGGTCAAAAAATAGGTGATGGTAAATTCGGCCACGGTTTTGCCGGTGGGGTCGGTCTCGATCACCCGGTAAACGGCGGTTTTGCTGCCGTAGTGCTGTTCCAGCGCCTCGGCCCGCAGCCAGGCGCCCTTGCCGGGGGCCAGATAGTTGGCGTTACCGCTGAGGGTAACAGCCACCCGGCCGTGGCTCAGGCAGGCGCAGCCGGCGGCGGTGTCGGCCAGACTGAACATCAGCCCGCCGTGGGCGCTGCCCTGGGGGTTCATGCTTTCCCGGGTCAGCTTTACCTCCACCACGCTGTGGCCTTCCTCCAGCTCCACCAGGGTGATGCCGTTGTGGCGGTTATATCCCAAAAAGGAATTGATGTAGGTGATAAATTTCTTATGATCCATCTTAGTATCCTTTTCCATCACTGTTTTTTCAGAAGCTGCCCCCAACGAACCGTTCTTCGGGGTCTTTGGTCAGGCTGCCGCAAAGGATGACCCCGCTGCAGCCGCCCAGGGTGTGGGTTTCGGGCTGCCACTGTCCGGCGGAAAAGCTCTCTTCTGCGGGCACAAAGCCCTGGGGCAGCACGACCCGGCAGGGCTGTTGGTCGGCGTTGACCGCCACCAGAACGGCCTTTTGGCCCTCGCGGCGGAGATAGCGGCAGCAGGCAGACCCGGAAAGGGGAATAAATTCCCCCTTGGCAAACACATCATTGCCCCGGCGGAACTGGCCCAACCGGCGGAAGAAGTTCACCAGGTCCATGTCCTCCTTGCCCCAGGGGTAGCATCCCCGGTTGAAGGGATCGCGGTAGCCGTAAAGGCCGGCCTCATCGCCATAGTAGAGGCAGGGCAGGCCGGGCAGGGTGTATTGCAAAAGGGCGGCGATGCGCAGCATCTCCACCCCCCGGCGGTACTGTTGGGGAGAAAGGCGCAGGTTGGCCCCCTGCCAGCCGCGGTCGCGGCCGTTGGCCGGTTCGCCCACCATGCGGGTCAGGGCCCGTTCCACGTCGTGGGTGGAAAGGAAGTTCATCAGCACATCGCAGACGCACTTGGGGTAGTGGTCCACCACCTCCAGGATGCGCAGCAAAAAGCTGCGGCTGTCATGGTTGGCCACAAAATCCAAAATGGCATCCCGGAAGGGGTAGTTCATCACGCTGTCAAGCTGGTCACCCTGCAGATAGCGGCGGCGCTGGCCATAGGCCTCCTTGCAGCTTGCATCCTCCCAAACCTCGCCCAGCACCAGGGCCTCGGGGTCCTTGGCTTTTACGCTGCGGCGCAGTTGATCCAAAAATTCGTCGGGCAGCTCGTCGGCAACGTCCAGACGCCAGCCGGCGGCCCCCAGCTCCAGCCATTTGTGCAGCACACCGTCCCTGCCGCAGATGAATTCCAGATAGCCGGGGTCGGTCTCCTTCACCTCGGGCAGGGTTTTGAAGCCCCACCAGCTTTCATACTCTTCGGGGTAGTTTTTGAAGTTGAACCAGCTATAATAGGGGCTTTCCTTGCTTTGCCAGGCGCCGATGCTGTCATAGCGGCCCTCGCGGTTAAAATAGATGCTGTCGCTGCCGGTGTGGGAAAACACCCCATCCAGAATGATCAGGATGCCCCGGCGGGCGGCCTCGGCACACAGGTCAGCAAAGTCCTGCTCGGTGCCCAGCATGGGGTCAATTTTGCGGTAGTCGGCAGTGTTGTAGCGGTGGTTGGAATGGGCCTCGAAGATGGGGTTGAGGTAGATGGTGGTAACACCCAAACTTTCCAGATAGCCCAGCTTGTCCCGAATGCCCTTCAGGTCGCCGCCAAAAAAGTCGTTGGGGCGGTATTCGCCGTCCATGTCGGGCAGGAACTTGGGGGTCTCGCCCCAGCGGGCGTGCAGCTCCCGCCCCGCAGGCACGGGGTGCATCTTGCCGCTGCTGCTGAAGCGGTCGGGGAAGATCTGGTACATCACCCCGCCCTTGAAGCGGTCGGGGGTGGCAAAGCCCTTGCGGCAAACAGTGATCTGCCACAGGCCGCCATGCTCACCGGGGAAGCCCTCGCCCCCTTCGCCCCGCAGAATGCGGCAGCGGCTGCCGTTCAGGGTCAGCTCGAAGCAGTAGAAATACAGCCCGGCAAGGGGCAGGCTGAAGCTGCCCCCCAGGCATACCGTGCCATCGGCGGCATCCGCCTGCTGCTGCAGGCCCACGGTGGCCGCCGGCTGGTGCCACTTATCGGCCTCATAAATGTGCAGCAGGGGGTCTTCCCAGCTTTGTCCGGCGGGAAGATACAGCCGAATTTCAATCTTCTGTTCCGCCTCCACCGCGCCGAAGGGCGCCTTGCAGGCAGGGTCAAAACTGTTGTGATAACGATGCGCCAATGGTTTCGCTCCTTAAAGGGGGATTTTCGAACAGGGTTCAGCGGATAAAGTTGGTCTTGCGGCGGGCGGGAACCTTGGGCAGTTCCACCTTGGTTTCGGCCAGCACACGGATCAGCCAGCCCATGTTGGCGGCAACGGTCTTCAGGGTGTCCACACCCTCAAGGTCCTGCAGCACCTCGCCCTTGGCGTCGCCATGGATGACGTTCCAATAGCAGGAAGGGGCAACGATCATGCCGGCAATGCTGAAATAGCGGTTGAGCTGGTCAAAGCTGGCCACACCGCCGCTGCGGCGCACGGCCACCACCCCTGCGGTGACCTTGCGGGCAAACTGCTTGCTGGCCGAATAGAACAGGCGGTCCATATAGCTCTTCATATCGCCCGAAACACCGGCGTAGTGCACCGGCGCGCCAAAGATGACGCCGTCGGCTGCCTTGATCTTTTCGGCATGTTCGTTGACAATGTCGTCAAACACGCAAAGGCCGCTTACCTCGTTGCGGCAGTGGCAGCAGCCGATGCAGCCCTGCACGGCGTCCATGCCGATCTGCAGGATCTCGGTTTCGATGCCCTGGGCGTTCAGTTCTTCGCACATCACCTTCAGTGCGTGGTAGGTGTTGCCGTCGGGGTTGTGGCTTCCGTTTACAGCGATCACTTTCATCTTATGATACCCTCCTGTGTCGGTTTTTTATCCTAAAATATGAAACAAAACAAACAGCAATGCGTAGATGACCGGCTGGTGCACCAGATAGATGACCAGGGTGCGGCGTCCAATGGCCCCCAGCAGGGGCAGCCGGCTGCGGCAGGCAAAGGCCGGAACCTTTCCGGCGGGGATCTTTCTTCCCAAAAAGCTGCCCGCCAAAAACAAAAACAGCCAGGGAATCAGGGGGAAGTAGTCGGAAGACTGAAAATGGGGGTGGGGCAGCCCCAGGGGGAACAAAAATTTGGTGGAATAGAACACTTCGGGAACGGGGACCTCCCACAGATAGGGGATGCCCACATTGCCGTAATAGATGTTTTTGGTAAAGACAAACAGGGCCAGACAGACCACCAGGCCCACCTTGGGGGGGATTTTATCCAGCAGCGGCCGCAGCAGGGCAAACAGCAGCATGGCACAGCCAAAAAAGTGCAGCACCCCAAACAGGATAAGCTGGTCGGGCATGACCAGCAGTGTGCCCACCGTCAGCACCATGGCCCAGCCAAGGGTTTTCACCCCACGGCGCAGGTTGCTGCGGGTCAGCAGGCAGCTTATCCCGGCCAAAAAGATGAGGGAACCGGACATCCACTGCTGCCACCAATAGGCTGCCTCGGTGCGGAACCAGGGCATATGTACCCCAAACATATAACAAAGGTCATAGAGGGTGTGGTAGGCCACCACATTCAAAATCAGCAGCCCACGCAGCTCGTCCAGAAGGTAGAGCCGCCCGGTTTGGGTCTTGTTTGCGTTTGCAAGGGTTGCTGGCACAAAGAATCCCCCCATTGTCAATTATCTCAGCCCTACGGCGATCATCACCACGCCCAGCACCATCAGCATCCACTGGGTCATCTGGGGGGTGCGGTCCACCGCCACACGGGCGGGGTTTTGGGGGTCGATGTAGACCCGGTAGGTTTCTTCCAAGCGGAAGCGGCTGCGCAGCCGCTGGCGGGGGAAGGACTGGAAGGAGGCCTGGCGGTACTGCCGGCCTTCATGGGTGTAGGCAAACACGGCGGCATAGGTTTTCATGCCCTGGCTGCTGATGGCCACCGAATCGACACAGACCGCATCGATGGGCAGCCTGCACCGCAGGGTGGAAATGACCCCCCACAGGCCCATGGCTGCCAAAAACAGCCCCAATGTCACAAAGATGATGTTCATCGTGCGCCCTCCAATAAATAATAGATAATTATTAATTGATAATTGATCGTTGATAATGAAGGAGCCCTGCGCAGCAGAACACAAAAATTCTCCATTATCCATTGTCAATTATCAATTGTGCTTT
>JAGAPB010000109.1 GCA_017847995.1 Oscillospiraceae bacterium | reverse complement strand
TCCTGGGTGGGACAATAGAAGGTGGCAACGGCATGACCGGCCTCGTGATAGGCGGTCAGCTTGCGGGCATTTTCGGTGACGACATGGGACTTCTTTTCGGGGCCGACCATGACCTTGATGGTGGCTTCCTCGATCTCGGCCATGGTGATGGCCTTGTAGCCCTTGCGGCCGGCCAGCAGTGCGGCTTCGTTGAGCAGGTTTTCCAGGTCGGCACCGGTAAAGCCGCCGGTGGAGCGTGCCACCACAGCCAGGTCAACGTCGGGGCCGATGGGCTTGTTGCGGGCATGGACCTTCAGAATTTCTTCACGGCCCTTGATGTCGGGGTAGTTTACCACGATCTGGCGGTCAAAACGGCCGGGACGCAGCAGGGCGGGGTCCAGAATATCCTTGCGGTTGGTGGCAGCCATTACAATGACCCCCACATTGGCGGCAAAACCGTCCATTTCCACCAGAAGCTGGTTCAGGGTCTGTTCGCGTTCGTCGTGGCCACCGCCCAGGCCTGCGCCGCGGTGACGGCCAACGGCGTCAATTTCATCGATAAAGATGATGCTGGGGGCAGACTTTTTGGCCTGTTCGAACAGGTCACGGACACGGCTGGCGCCAACGCCGACAAACATTTCCACAAAGTCGGAGCCCGAAATGGAGAAGAAGGGCACGCCGGCTTCGCCTGCAACGGCCTTGGCCAGCAGGGTTTTACCGGTGCCGGGAGGGCCCATCAGCAGCACGCCCTTGGGAATGCGGGCGCCCAGTGCGTTGAACTGGTTGGGGTTGCGGAGAAATTCCACCACTTCCACCAGTTCTTCCTTTTCTTCGTCAGCACCTGCCACATCGGCAAAGGTGACCTTAACGCCCTGTTCGGGGCCGCGGGCTTTGGCCTTGGAAAAGTTCATCATACCGCCGCCACCGCGGGTCTGGCGCATCATGATGACCCAGAAGACCACCATGACCACCAACAGCAGCAGGCTGGGCAGATAGGTCAGCCACCAGGGCTGTTCGGCAGGGGGAATGTAGTTTTGCACCACACTGCCGGGGGCTTCCAGATTCTTTTCCTTTACATATTCATGGGTGTCGCTGATGAACACCGAAAGGTTGGGCACCTTGTAGGTCAGGGTCTCTTTCTGATCCTTGAGCTGCAGTTCCAGCTCGCCGGTGCCAAAATCCAGCGAATATGAAGTTACCTGATCATCGTAAAAATAACCGATGATGGTATTATAATTGGGAGTTTCTTCCGCTGCCCCTACACTGCCGAACAGCAACGATGCCAGGGACATCAGAACAAGGAATACCAAAAAATAGATGAGTACTCCCTTCGATCTTCTGTTGTGACCCAATACAGTTCACTTCCTTCTTTTATAGTCGATCTTTCAAAGGATCGAAAGATTTATTCGCCTCCGTAAACACAGGGCTTGAGAATACCGATAAAGGAAAGATTGCGGTATTTTTCGTTATAATCCAGGCCATAACCTACCACAAACTGGTCGGCAATTTCAAACCCCATATAGTCGGCGTGGATGTCAGCGGTGCGGCGGCTGGGCTTATCCAGCAGGGTGGCAATTTTGATGCTTCTGGGATGGCGGTCGCTGAGCAGTTCCCGCAGATAGGCCAAAGTATTACCGCTGTCCAGAATATCTTCCACCAGCAGCAGGTCGTAGTCGGCCACATTGGTGTCCAAATCCTTGATGATACGCACAACGCCGGTGGACTTGGTGCCTGCACCGTAGCTGGAAACCGACATAATGTCGATGGCAGCGGGAACGGTAATGGCACGCATCAGGTCGGCCATAAACACCACCGAACCCTTCAGCACACTGACCATCAGCAGATTTTTGTCCTTATAATCCTCGCTGATCTTTGCGCCCAGTTCCTTTACCTTCTGCTGCAGTTCTTCTTCACTGATCCATACTTCTTTGATGTCCTGCATCATAGCTGTTTATCCTCCCGGAAAGTATTCTTTTCGAATATTGTCAGTTCCAAAACCAGTTTGGTTTGCCTGTCGGGCAGCAAAGATGCCGTGGGGCCCACGCCCTCTGCCCACAAAACATTGCAGCCATGACCGGCCAGCACCAAACGATTTTCCCGTTCCTGCTGCGGAATTTTTTCTTCACAAAACAGCTTTTTCAGCGTTTTGCTTACTCCGCGGCGGGGCAGAGTGATGCGGTCGCCGGTGCGGCGGGTACGCAGCACAAGCATGCCATTTATTTTATCATAACAGAGCTGGTTTTTTAAGGGGTAATTGTAAACATTTTGGGAACTTAGTGGGGCTGTTTCCCAAAGAAACAGTTCCACCTGCCGGCCGCCCAGTTGGCAGACCATTTTTTGCCCCGGAACCAAGGGCGGTATCTCAACTTCTTCCGCAACAGGGCTGGGTTGGGGCGATTCTTCGCACCAGACACTATGATCGTCAGCTTTGAAGTAGACCCGGCGGGTCAGCTCCACGCTGCCCTGCCCCTGCTGTGCCGTTTGCAGGCAAAGGTCCTTCATTTTAGACGAGGGCTGGATATGCTCCCCCATCATGCCAAGGAGGATGCGGTCCCGCAAAGGTTGGGCCAGTTCCAATAGTTTGATACGGTCGATGCCCCCGTTGGGCTGCATGATCTTTTCTTTTTCCTGTTGGGCAAGGCCGTCCAAAAAGTCGGCGTCCCGGCGCAGGCGGTGGGAAAGCTCCGACACTGCATGATCCAGGGTGGGGTTTTGCTGCCGCAGCACCGGCACGGCGTGGTGGCGCAGGCGGTTGCGGGTGTAGTCATCGGCGGCGTTGGTGGAATCTTCCACCCATTCCAGGCCGTTTTGTCGGCACCAGGCCTCGGTTTGTTCCCGGGTGCAGCCGATCAGAGGGCGGATGATATTTTCCCGCACCGGCGGAATGCCGCACAGGCCCCGCAGGCCGCTGCCCCGGGCCAGATTCAGCAGCACCGTTTCGGTGTTGTCGGCGGCGGTGTGGGCGGTGGCGATTTTGCCCCTCTTCCCTGCCGTTTCGGCAAAAAAGCGGTAACGAACCTGCCGGGCGGTCTCTTCCACCGAGCGGCCCTCTTCCCTTGCCAGGGCGGCTACATCTGCCGAAAGCACCCGGCATTCCACCCCAAGGCGGTCACACAGCCTGCGGACGAAATCTTCGTCCCTTTTGGCTTCCGCCCCACGCAGGTTGTGGTTGATGTGGCAGGCCACCAGGGTCAGATCCAGCTCGCCGCGCAGGCAACACAACAAAGAAAGCAGGGCGACCGAGTCCGCGCCGCCCGAAACGCCGACGGCTACAAAGTCACCCTGAGTGAGCATATGAAATTCCGCAATGGTCTTTAATGCATTAGCCTTCATCGTCACGCAGCCTGTCTACGCTGGAGAAGCGGGTGTATTTGTCATCCCAGTGCAGGTCGACCGAGCGCACCTCGCCGTGGCGGTTCTTGGCAACGATGCATTCGGCCACGCTGTTGTCCTCCAGCCCTTTGTTATAGTATCCCTCGCGGAACAGGAACAGAACGATGTCGGCGTCCTGTTCAATGGAGCCCGATTCACGCAGGTCGGCCAGCATAGGACGGTGGTCGGTACGGGAGTCGGGGCCACGGGTCAACTGGGAAAGGCAGAGCACCGGAACATTCAGTTCCTTGGCCATGTTCTTGAGGCTTCGGGTAATTTCGGAAACTTCCTGAACACGGTTGTCACTGCGGCGGCCCGAGGTGATGAGCTGCAGGTAGTCGATGACCACCAGGCCCAGGTCCTTGATGCGGCGCAGCTTGCCCTTCATTTCCGCAACGGTGATACCGGGGGTATCGTCGATGTACATTTTGGTTTTGGAAAGCAGTTCCATGCTTTCGGCCAGCTTGCCCCAATCGCGGGGAGAAAGGCGGCCGTTGCGCAGCTGCATGCCGGGGATGGGGGTAACAGCCGAAAGGATACGGCTGACCAGCTGCTCGGAGCTCATTTCCAGCGAGAACATGGCCACGGCCTTTTTGGACTGGATGGCCACATTGCTGGCGATATTCAGCGCAAAGGCGGTTTTGCCCATGGCGGGACGGGCAGCCAGCAGAATGAGGTCGGATTTGTTCAGACCTACCAGCACCTGGTCCAGGGTGGAAAAGCCGGTGGGGATGCCCAGATGTTCCTTGGCATCTTCGCCGCTCAGCTTCTGCAGATGGTCGTAGGTGGAATAAAGCACCGTTTCGATGGGAACCAGGCCGGTGGTGTCACGGCCCTGGCGGATGTCGTAGATCTTCTGCTCGGCCGAATCCAGCAAAACGCGGGCGTCGGCCTGACCATCCAGGGCGTTTTCGGTCATTTCGCGGCCGGTTTCGATCAGGCGGCGCAGATAGTATTTTTCCTGCACGATGCGGGCATAGCTGACCACATTGGCGGTGGTGGGCACCACCTGTGCCAACTGGGAAAGGTAGACCTTTGCCTCGCCTTCGCTTTCAAAGATATTCTCCTTCAGGCATTCATCCAGCACCACAACAGGGTCGATGGGCCGGGCGGCGCTGAACAGGCGCAGAATAACGCTGAACAGCTCGCGGTGCTGGCGGCGGTAAAAGCTTTCGGCCGTTACCAGTTCCAGCACGTCGGAAATGCAGTCCGGCTTAATGATAAGGGCGCCAAGAACAGACTGCTCCGCCTCCAGCGAGTAGGGCAGCTGCCGTTCATACATTTCTTCGTAATTCGGATTGTTTCGTTCTGCCATGGCGGCACCTCGTCGTTACAAAAATTGGGGCGTTTCTTATTCTTCGCCCACCACAACATACACCTTGGCGCTGATGCCGGGGTGCAGCTTGATTTCGGCTTCATAGGTGCCAAAGGCCTTGATCTCGGCCACGCTGATCTTGCGCTTGTCCACTTCAACGCCCAGGTTCTTCTTTACGGCTTCGCCAATTTCCTTGGCGGTAACAGAGCCGAACAGCTTGCCGCCGGCGCCTGCCTTGGCAAAGATCTTTACCGTCTTTTCGTTAAGCTGGTCAGCGGTATCCTGTGCGGCCTGGCGTTCCACGGCTGCGTGGTGTTCCTTGGAGGCCTGCTTGGCCTTCATTTCGTTAACAGCACCGGAGGTGGCCTCCACAGCCAGACCCTTCTTCAGCAAAAAGTTGCGTGCGTAGCCGTCGGCCACCTTGCACAACTGGCCCTTTTTGCCGGTGCCTTTTACGTCCTGAGTCAAAATTACCTGCATATCATTTACCTCCTGTATGGGAAATTGCAATTAGGGTTGTTTGGCCTCGCCGGTTTCGGCAAGGTATTCGTCGATGGCTGTGATCAGCAGTTGCTGGGCCGCAGGCACATCCACATCGTTTATCTGAGCACCGGCCATGGTCTGATGACCGCCGCCGCCCAGTTTTTCCATAATAAGCTGAACGTTCATGCCGCCCAGCGAACGGGCCGAAATGGAAACGCCGGTCCCTTCGGGATACATGACGAAGGAGGCGTCCACGCCGCAGATGGTAAGCAGTTCATCGGCGGCCTGGGGCGCTGCCACATGAAGGATCTCCAGCTCCTCTTCGGTGGTGGCAATGGCGCAGCGGCCGTAAAGCTGAGCACCCGAAACCAGCTCGCTGCGGTTGCGGTATTCTTCCAGGCTGGAGGCGAACATCTTTTTGACCGCCACGGTATCGGCGCCTTTGCGCCGCAGGAAGGCCGCGGCTTCGAAGGTGCGGGCACCGGTGCGCATGGTGAAGTTACGGGTATCCAGGGCAAGGCCGGCCAGCATGGCCTCGGCTTCCAGGGGTTCTATCTTCACGTTTTCCATATACTGCAGCAGTTCCGAGACCATTTCGCAGGTGGAAGAAGAGTAGGGCTCGTGATAGAACAGCACGGCGTTGTCGATGTGGCCCACCATCTTGCGGTGGTGGTCGATGACCGCCACATTCTGGCAGGCGTTGTAGACATCGACGCTTTCCAGATAGCTGCGGATGTGGGTATCCACCACGATCAGCAGGGTCTTGCGGGTGATCTGTTCCAGCGCGGCGGCAGGAGAAATGATCTTGTCGGCATAGCCCCCCGCTGCCAAACGCTCGTAGAGACTGACCGCCAGGTTGGTGTTGGTATCCAGCACGATACGAACACGCTTGCCCAGGTGTTCCACAGCCTTGCAGACGCCCACGGCTGCGCCAAGGCAGTCCAGGTCGGCGTGGCGGTGGCCCATGATGAGAACCTTGTCGCTGGTTTCCACAATGTTGGAAAGGGCGTTGGCAATAACGCGGGTACGCACGCGGTTGCGCTTTTCCACAGCCTTGGAAAGACCGCCGTAGAAGTCGTAGCCGCTGGTGGTTTTGACCGCAGCCTGGTCGCCGCCGCGGCCCAGAGCCATATCCAGCGACTGGCGGGCCATGTTGTCGGCCTGGGCAAAGCTTGCGGCCATGCGGCCCACACCGATGGACATGGTGGGGGTCATCTTCAGCGGGGACTGCACCGAACGGATCTTATCCAGCAGCTCGAATCGCTTTTCCAAAACGGGACGCATGTTGCGTTCCTCGATGACAAACAAATAGGTATCGCGGCTGATCTTGCTCATCAGGGCGTTGGTTTGGGTGGCAAAGGACTGCATGATCTCTTCGATCTCGCCCATAACGATGCCTCGTTCGTTTTCCTTGGCGCCCTGGAACATTTCTTCGTAGTTATCGATGACGGCAAACAGCACCGAGGGACGGCTGTCGGCATATTCCCGGGCCACGGTTTTCAGATCGTGGTCATCGATGAAGTAGAGAACGTACATCGATTCGTTGTTGCGGCGGGCCACAATGACAAACACGGTGAACATCCGGCCGTTGAGCACCACATTATAGCCTTTTTCGGGGCAGGTGACATCCAGGGGAATTTCGGGCAGAATGTCGTCCACATAACGTCCCCAGTTGGGAACATTGTTCAGCACCTGTTCCTTGCAGTGGGTGTTGTACCAAACGATCTCTTTGTTGCCGCGGGCCACCAGAACGGGGATGGGGTATTCGGTAAGGGAGGCGCTTTGCACATCGGCCAGCATCTCGCCCATCTGTTCCAGATAGCCGGTGATGTCGCGGTTGATCTGCCGCAGTTTTATCATCATGTAAACAAAGGCGATGAGCCAGAGGATGGCCGAAACGATGAATATCTTTGTACTGGCAAACACGGTGAGCACCACCACAACGGCGCTCACGGTAAGCAGAGCGATATAAATGGGTCTGAACAGATTCAGCTTACTTCTCATAACGCCCTCCTGCTTTCGCAAAAAATTGGAACCTTGCGGCCGGGCAGGCCGAAACTTCCGCCAGTTTATAGTTATAAAGTATTATACCACATCTTGGAGCAGAAAGAAACGGTTATTTCTACATTCTATTCCGTTTTGGTTAGTGTTGACTAACCATCCTCCCCCATGTCACAATATCATCATAATTCGTGCATAAGGGAGTAGTTGGCGTGCTGTTTGGCACGCGGTAAGTCAACACAATGGCAATATCCCGCCTGGCTTATCTTAATTAACGAGACTTATGGGCAGCTTTGGGCTGTCCGTAGGTCTTTTTTTATTCTTCCCCGCACAGGAATAGAAACAGACATCGCTCCCCCAAAAATAAGCCCCGGGAGGAATTTGAAAATGACATTTGCCGAAATTATTCTGATCGGCCTTGGCCTGAGCATGGACGCCGCCGCCGTTTCCATCGCCAACGGGCTGACCTACCGCAACCTGAAAAAAACGCAGAAGCTTTCCATGGCCCTGGCCTTTGGCATCTTTCAGGCCCTGATGCCGGTGCTGGGCTATTGGGCCGGCAGCCTGTTTGCCGGGTTCATCTCCCGCTATGCCGGCATCACCGCCTTCATCATTCTGGGCGTCATCGGCGGCAACATGATAAAAGAATCCTTTGCCAAAGAGGAGGACGCCTGCCACGTGAGCGGCTACACCTTTGGCCTGATGATGGCCCAGGCGGTGGCCACCAGCATCGACGCCTTTGCCGTTGGGGTCAGCCTGTGCGCCTCGGGGGTCAGCATCTTCACCGCGGCGCCCATCATCGGCATCGTCACCTTTGGGTGCAGCCTGCTGGCCCAGGCTTTGGGCAAAGTATTCGGCGCAAAACTGGGGTCCAAGGCGCAGCTGCTGGGCGGCGCGATCCTGGTTCTGATCGGTGTAAAAAACCTGTTGAGCTAAATCCGATAAAAAAAAGTGACCTGCTTCCAGGCAACAAGCAAATGGAAGCAGGTCTTTTTTGCGTTAAATTTCCTGAATGATGGGCAGGATCATGGGGCTGCGGCGGGTGCGGCTGAACAGGAAGCCGCTGAGTTCATCGCGCACACGCTGCTTGATGGTGGCCCAATCCCAACTGCCGGCGGTCAGGCAGTCCTCGATGACGCTGCGGGTCAGCTCCTCGGCCTCGCGTATCATATCCTCGGCTTCGCGCACATAAACGAAGCCGCGGGAAACCAGGTCGGGCCCGGCCACAATGGTGCCGCTGGCCGAATCGATGGTGGCAACGGCCACGATGAGGCCGTCCTCCGAAAGATGTTTGCGGTCACGCAGCACAATGCTGCCCACGTCGCCAACGCCCAGGCCGTCCACCAGCACCCGTCCGGCGGGAACAGTGCCCATAAAGTTCATCTTTACGCCGTCGGTCTCCAGCACCTTGCCGATTTCGGAAATGAAGATGCGGCGGGGGTCCATGCCCATGGAAATTGCCAGGTCGCTGTGCTTTTTCAGGTGTTTGTATTCACCGTGCACCGGCATAAAGAACCGGGGCCGGGTAAGGCCCAGCATCATGCGCAGTTCGTCCTGGCAGGCGTGGCCCGAAACGTGTACATCGTACATCCGTTCATAGATGACCTCGGCGCCCAGCTTCATCAGGTCGTTTACCACACGGCCGACCGTCTTTTCGTTGCCGGGGATGGGGGTGGCCGAAATGATGATCATATCGTTGGGGGTGATCTGCAGCTTGCGGTGGTCGCCCCGGGCCATGCGGGTCAGGGCGCTCATGGCTTCGCCTTGGCTGCCGGTGGTGATGACCACCATCTGGTCGTCGGGATAACGCCCCACCAGGTCCAGGTCGACCAGCATATTTTCGGGGATATTCAGATAGCCCAGTTCCACGGCGGTGTTGACAACATTGACCATGCTGCGGCCCGAAACACACACCTTGCGGCCATAGCGGGCCGAGCAGTCGATGATCTGCTGTACCCGGTGGATGTTGCTGGAGAAGGTGGCAACGATGATGCGGCGGTTGCCGGCCTTGCGGAAAAGCTTGTCAAAGCTGTCGCCAACGGTGTGTTCGCTGGGGGTGCTGCCGGGGCGTTCCACATTGGTGGAGTCGGCCAGCAGGGCCAGCACGCCCTTGCTGCCCAGCTCGCCAAAGCGGGCCAGGTCGATAACATCGCCCTGAATGGGGGTGTAGTCGATTTTGAAGTCGCCGGTCTGGATGACCACACCGGCGGGGGTGTGGATGGCCAGGGCACAGGCGTCGGGGATGGAGTGGTTGACGTGGATGAACTCCACCTCCATACAGCCGGCCTTGATGCGGTCGCCGGGGGCAACCACATTCAACTGCACCTTGCCCAGCAGGCCGTGTTCCTTCAGCTTGCCTTCGATGAGGCCGATGGTCAGCTTGGAAGCATAGACGGGAATGTTGACGGTGCGCAGCAGATAAGGCAGGGCACCGATGTGGTCCTCGTGACCGTGGGTGATAAAAATGCCGCGAACGCTTTCAACGGTGCGTTCCACATAGGTAAAATCGGGGATGACCAGGTCGACGCCCAGCAGGTCTTCATCTGGACAGGCCAGGCCGCAGTCCACGATGATGGTATCCGAGCCGCTTTCATACAGGGTCATATTTTTGCCGATCTCGCCCAAACCACCCAGGGGAATGATGCGCAGCGGGGTGTCGCAGGGAACGATCTTCTCTTCCCTCTTTTTCTTGGGTGCGCGGTAGCCCCGCTTTTGGAAGCCTTGGCTTCTACGGCTGCGGCGGCCTTTTCCAGCGCCGCGGAGTTTTGTTTTCTGGTACGGGCTTTGCTTTTCTTTCCGCTCTCGGCAGCCACGGTACGCTTTTCCTGGCCCAGTGCGGCCAGGTCGATGTCTTTTATTTTCTTTTGAGACACAAATAATACCTCCATATTGATTTCAGAATAGGACGATCGACCCGTTTCTTAGGGTAAGAAACAGGGATATGTTCCAAAACAACCGCTGTCCTGCCGCACACGCCCTGCAAGCGCTGTTGACCGATTCGGCCGCCGATGCAACGAACTTTCCGCCCCTTCGTTCCACCGGGTCGCGCAGCCCCCGCAGGGGGCAGACAAGATAGCCTTGTTTTGTTGGGAGACTGGATTTTTACGACTGCTCGTTTTTATAGATATGCCAAAAACGAGCCTTATCTCTTGGTACCATTGTACAATCCTTTTGCTTGGTTTGTCAAGACAGTCGCCTTTTGTTCTGCAAAAATGTGCAGATACGACCCTTTTCCGGCAGTCAGGACTGCGCTGGGAACTCCAGGGCGGCACCTTTCCACATTTTCTGCTTTTCCGAAAGGTCAAGACTGCCCTGCTGCTGGTGCCTTAACAGAAGGATGGCCAGCATCAGCCCATCCCGCTCCCAAAGCTGCTGGGCCGCCAGCTCCCGGGCGGCACGCTGGTGGGGGGTGATGGTCCGGGGCCGCAGGGAATAGCGCAGGACCCGCCCCTGATGGTCGGCTTCGGGCAGCATTCCCTCGGGCAGGGCCACCGCCCCGCCCCGACCAAAGCAAATTTCGCAGGCCCTTTGCACCAACTGAGGGAATGGGATGATATCCCCCTTTGGGGTAAAGGCGGCCAGCCGCTCGCCGGTGTTGTTTAGCCAAAGCACGGGGCCGTCCAGCAGTTGGCACCCAAGGCCGGAAAGCACCCCCCGGGCCTGCTGCTGCAGGACGGGGTCGCCGCAGCGCAGAATGCACCGGCTGCCCTGCAGACTTTTGCCTGCCACCTGCTGCAGGCGGCTGCAGTAAAGGTTCC
>JAGAPB010000108.1 GCA_017847995.1 Oscillospiraceae bacterium | reverse complement strand
CTAAAGCCTTCTACAGCTTCGAACGCATCTTGCTCTTGCGTAAAATAAAGTATAGCATACAAGTGTGAAGTTTTCTACCATTCATACAAGAAACGCCCGAACATTTTCGTCCGGGAGTTCCCGGTCAATATATTCCACGGATGTGTACACAATATGCTGTATGAAAAGAGCGAAGATATTTTACAAGGACTGTATAAATCTGCCTCTTTTGTTGTACAGGCAATTGCTTTTAAGCAAACTGGAAACTATATCAGCCATCAAAGGGATTTGCTTCAAAATATATCTTCTGATGAACGGGCTATTGTGGAAACTTTTTTGAGTTTGAAAGATGGCGGACCAGTAGATTTCAATTTGATGTCCGAAACATTGTTTGCTTGGTCGAAGAAATGGATTGCCGAAAAGCATTAAACAACTCCAATTTATCGAACGGCTATGGTCTGTGAGCATACTTCCCTCCGTCATTTTGACGGAGGGAAGTTCTTTATATCCTAAATCAGTCTAAAGGGTAAAATGGAAAAAAAGGGACTGTCGGCTGACAGTCCCTTTTGGTGTGCCTTGGAATTAGGTCTTAGACCTGCAGGTTGGCAGAGGTGTCGCCCTGCAGATCCTTGCCGAATTCGTAGTCGTTGCCGGGCAGGACGGCGTTCAGAACGATGCCCAGGATGGCGGCGATGGCCAGGCCGGACAGGCTGATGGTCAGGGATTCGCTGGAGTAGAGGGTGATGCCGCCGACAGAGTTGAAGCCCAGGGCGGAAACCAGGATAACGGCAGCGATGATCAGGTTGCGGCTCTTGGTGAAGTCGACCTGATTTTCAACAACGTTGCGTACGCCAACGGCCGAGATCATGCCGTAGAGGATCAGGGAGATGCCGCCGATGATGGCGGTGGGGATGGTGTTGACGATGGCGTCAAACTTGGGGCTGAGGGAGAGCAGCATGGCAACAACGGCAGCGATGCGAACGACCTTGGGGTCGTAAACCTTGGTCAGAGCCAGAACGCCGGTGTTTTCGCCATAGGTGGTGTTGGCAGGGCCGCCAAAGAAGCCGGCCAGAGAGGTGGCCAGACCGTCGCCCAGCAGGGTGCGGGCCAGACCGGGGTCGGCAATGTAGTTTTTGCCGCAGGTGGCGCTGATGGCAGCAACGTCGCCGATGTGTTCCATCATAGCAGCCAGGGCGATGGGCAGGATGGTGAGGATGGAGCCCAAATCAAACTTGGCGAAGGCCGAGGGAGTTACAGGGGAGCCGATGAACTGAGCTTCGGCAATGGGGGCGAAGTCAACAGCGCCCATGGCCAGTGCAACAGCGTAGGAAACCAGAACGCCCAGCAGGATGGGGATGATCTTGACCATGCCCTTGCCCCAGATGTTGCAAACAACGATGGTGGCCAGAGCGATAACAGCCAGCAGCCAGTTGGTGGCAGCATTGGTGATGGCCGAAGGAGCCAGGATCAGGCCGATGGAGATGATGATGGGGCCGGTTACGATGGGCGGGAAGAAGCGCATGACCTTCTTTACGCCGAAGAGGTGGATCAGCAGAGCCACAACAACGTAGACCAGACCGGCGGCAACAACACCGCCGCAGGCGTAGGGCAGCATTTCGGTGTTGGGGATGGTGAATTCGCCGTTGGCATCAGCCAGCTTGGGGGCAACGATGGCAAAGCCGCCCAGGAAAGCGAAGGACGAGCCCAGGAATGCGGGAACCTTGCCCTTGGTGATAAAGTGGAACAGCAGAGTGCCCAGACCAGCCATCAGCAGGGTGGTGGATACGCTGAGACCGGTGATCAGGGGAACCAGTACGGTGGCGCCGAACATGGCAAATACGTGCTGGAAGCCAAGAACCAGCATTTTGCCGGTACCCAGGCTTCTGGCGTCATAGATGCCTTCTTCGCCCATGACGACCTTTTTGTTTTCTTCCATTTCAACTTCCTCCTCAAAAAAGTTTAGCAAGAATGTGTACAGGGGTGCGCAGGCACCCGGACAAAAAAACAGGCACCCTGTTCTTTTTAGAAAAGAACGGCGCCTTTGCCAAAATATTTGGAAAAAAGAGAAATAGAAACAGAAGAAATGGGGTCAAGAAAGGATTTGTTCAAGACCGACTGCTTCAGCATTTCGTTTTCCTCCCTCCAAAATTTTTATTATCATACCACGCATCACGGCCTGTTTGCAAGGAGAAAAACCGACCAAAATCGACCAGAAGCGTTTTTCTACGGTTTGCACAATTTAGGCAAATGTTTGGAAGTATTTTTGAGGGGAGCGGGGGCGAAAAAATCCCCGCTCCGTAGAATGGAGCGGGGATAAAACAGACAGTTGTTTTATGCCTTGCCGTTGCAGCCCAGTACGTCAACGATCTTGTGACGAACCATTTCGCGGATGGCGTCGCGGGCGGGGCTGAGGTACTGGCGGGGGTCAAAGTGGTCGGGATGTTCCACCATGTGTTTGCGAATTGCGGCGGTCATGGCCAGACGCAGGTCGGAGTCGATGTTGATCTTGCAAACAGCCATGGTGGCAGCCTGACGCAGCATTTCTTCGGGGATGCCGATGGCGTCGGGCATTGCGCCGCCGTACTGGTTGACCAGCTTAACAAATTCCTGGGGAACCGAGGAAGCGCCGTGCAGAACGATGGGGAAGTTGGGCAGACGCTTGCTTACTTCTTCCAGAATGTCGAAGCGCAGGCGGGGGGTCTGGCCGGGCTTGAACTTGTAGGCGCCGTGGCTGGTGCCGATGGCGATGGCCAGGCTGTCAACGCCGGTGCGGGTAACAAATTCTTCCACTTCTTCGGGCTTGGTGAACTGTTCGTTGCCGGATTCAACCTTGACGTCATCTTCGATGCCGGCCAGGGTGCCCAGTTCGCCTTCTACCACAACGCCGTGGGCGTGGGCGTATTCAACAACCTTCTTGGTCAGCTCGATGTTGTCTTCAAAGCTGTGGTGGCTGCCGTCGATCATAACAGAAGAGAAGCCGCCGTCGATGCAGCTCTTGCAAACTTCAAAATCGGCGCCGTGGTCCAGGTGCAGGGCGATGGGCAGGTCGGTATCTTCAATAGCGGCCTGTACCAGGTGTACCAGGTAGCCATGCTTGGCATACTTGCGGGCACCGGCGGAAACCTGCAGGATCAGGGGGGCCTGTTCTTCCTTGGCGGCTTCGGTAATGGCCTGTACGATTTCCATATTGTTTACGTTGAAGGCACCGATGGCGTACCCGCCTTCATAAGCTTTTTTGAACATTTCGGTTGTAGTGACCAGAGGCATAATCAAAGTCTCCTTTTCAAACATTTTTTGGCCTTAAAGGCTCATACACATCTATTTTATCATAAAAACAAATTGTTTCAATGGATAAAATCAGGTTTGGTAGTTTTTTATCAATAAAGGCGGTGTGTTTTTGGTGTTAAACCTGGTGAAGCTTCATGTCGCCGGAGCGTACCCAACCCAATTTGCGGAAGATGCCGTCAAAAAACAGGGTGAGCAGGGCGGGGGCGACAAAGTGCATGATGATGATCTCGACCAGCAGCAGAATGGGATCCATGGAGCCTGCCATGGCAGACCAGGCGCCAAACTGGCCCACAAGGCCGCTGGTGCCCATGCCGGCGCCGGTGGGGGTATTGGTCATCTTCAGGATGCAGGTGGAAACAGGGCCCAGCACGGCCGAAGCCAGGGTGGGGGCCAGCCAGATGACAGGACGGCGCATGATGTTGGCAAACTGGAGCATGGAGGTGCCGATGCCCTGGGAGATGAGGCCGCCGAAGCCGTTTTCGCGGTAGGAGGCCACGGCAAAACCGATCATCTGGGCCGAGCAGCCCACAACGGCGGCGCCTGCCGCCAGGCCGCTGAGGTTAAGCATGATGCACAGAGCGGCCGAGCTGATGGGCGCGGTGAGAACCATGCCCACGATGACGGCGACCAGAATGCCCATGGGCAGGGGATGCAGGGTGGTGGCCATGTTAATGGCTTCGCCAAGGCTGTGCATGAAGGCCTGGATGTAGGGCCCGGTGAGGCCGGCCACAAAGCAGCCCGAGGTGATGGTGACGATGGGGGTGACAACGATATCCACCTTGGTGCGTCCGGCAACCAGGTTGCCGATCTCGCCGCCCACAACGGCACCGATGAAGGCACCCACAGGGCCGCCCACCTGATAGCCATAGGCGCCGCAGGCCACGCAGGAAAAGATGACCAGGGGCTTTTCTTTCAGCCCAACGGCGATGGATGCGCCGATGGCGCCGCCCACAACGGGGGAGGAGGCGCTGATGATATCGGCAAAGGGAGCCAGGAAGGAAAGGACAGGAATTTTGGAAAGCTGGGACATGATAAGGCCGATGATCAGCGAGGAGAACAGACCCATGGCCATATAGCTCATGGCGTCAATGAAATAGCGGCTGAAAATCGATTTGACATTGCGGGCCATTTTCAACATCACCTTTCTTAATTACACAAAAAAAACAACGTTTTTCTTTATTTTACCATTCCAAAAGAGGACTTGACAATGTGTAAAATCGATAAAAAAAGAGGGAAAAGAAGGTGGAAAGGGTCCTTTTTGGCAGAGAAACGGAGAACTGTTTTCTCCGGGCGGTTTTTGTGCTATACTTAACAAATATGAAACAAACAAAGGAGTGTTTGCAGATGATCACCATTGAAATGGAAAACGGCAAAAAAATCGAGATCGAACTCTATCCCGATGTTGCCCCCATCACCGTACAGAACTTTATTGACCTGGTAAACAAGGGCTTTTATAACGGCCTGACCTTCCACCGTGTTATCCCCGGCTTTATGATCCAGGGCGGCTGCCCCGAAGGCACCGGCATGGGCGGCCCCGGCTATGGCATCAAGGGCGAATTTGCCAAGAACGGCGTAAAGAACGACCTGAAGCACACCCGCGGCGTCATTTCGATGGCACGCAGCATGATGCCCAACTCGGCCGGCAGCCAGTTCTTTATCATGCACCAGGATGCCCCCCACCTGGACGGCAGCTACGCCGCCTTTGGCAAGGTGGTAAGCGGCATGGAAGTTGTGGACGAGATCGCCGCCGTGGAAACCGACTTCCGCGACAAGCCCACCGTTCCCCAGGTGATGAAGACCGTTACCTACGCCGAATAAGCAAAAAACAGGAACACCCCTTTGCCGCTGTGGCAGAGGGGTGTTTTTAGCGTCCAAAGAACCACAGCACCGCCAGGGAACTGAACACAAACCCGGCCAGGTCGGCCCCCAGGGCGGCGGGCAGGGTGTGGCGGGTTTTGCGGATGCCCACAGCACCGTAATAGACGGCAATGGTGTAAAAGGTGGTTTCGGTGGAGCCCATCATCACGCTGGCCACCCGACCCACAAAGCTGTCGGGGCTATGGTTTTGCAGAATATCACGATAGATGGCCATGCCGCCGCTGCCCGAAACAGGCCGCAGCAGGGCCAGGGGCATTACCTCGCTGGGAAGGCCCAAAAAATCGGCTGCCGGCTTTAGTCCGTGGGAGAGCAGGTCCATCGCACCCGAGGCCTTGAACACTCCGACGGCGGTCATCAGCCCCACCAGCGAGGGGAGGATGCGGGCCGCTGTGGAAAGGCCCTCTCTGGCGCCCTCCAGAAAGACGTCGAACACAGCTACCCCCCGCAGCAGGCCGAACAGCAAAAAGGCGGAAACGATGGCGGGCAGGATGTAGTGGTTAAGGCTTTGCATGGCGTTTCTCCTTTGGGGTAAAATGGCCCAGCAGCTTGGCAAGCAGGACCCCAACCACCACCGAGGCCGAGCTGGCCAGCCAAACCGCCGGAAGAATATCGAAGGGGGCGGCCGACCCGGCCTGCATCCGCAGCAGCCCCACCGTGGTGGGCAGCAGATCGAGGGCGGCGGTGTTGAGCACCACAAACATGGCCATGTGGTTGGTGGCCACCCCGGGCGTGGAGGAAAGCTTGTTCAGCTCCTGCATGGCGTTGAGGCCCAGGGGGGTGGCGGCGTTGCCCAGCCCCAGCAGGTTGGCCGAAATGTTCATCGAGATGGCGCCCATGGCCGGGCCGGCGGGGTCCAGGCCGGGAAAGGCCAGCCGGGTGAGGGGGGAAAGAGCCCGGCTGATGATGTGGGTGAGGCCGGCTTTTTCGGCCACCTTCATCAGCCCGCACCACAGGCACATGGTTCCGGTAAGGGTGATCACCATTTCCACAGCGGCGCCGCAGTCGTTCATCAAAGCGGCGGACACCGCTTCCATCCTGCCGCAAAGCAGGGCGACCACGATCCCAAACAGGATCATTGCGCAAAAAATGTAGTTCATCATAGGCCGTGTGTTCTCCTTTTTTGTGGGGGATTATCTGTCGAATTTTGTTGACAAAACAGGGTATAAATGCTATATTTTTACCGATAAGAGATTGACAACTGGTTGCACGTTTGATCAGCTGTTGCCCGATAGATAACCATTATAAAAAAAGGAGCAGACACCATGAAAGGAACGGGCATTGTAAGAAAAGTGGATGAATTGGGCCGAATCGTGCTGCCCATCGAGCTGAGAAGAACCCTGGGGATCAATGAACGCGACGCCATTGAAATTTTTGTGGAAGGCCAGCGTGTGATCTTGCAGAAATATGAACCCGCCTGTGTATTTTGCGGAAGCACCGACGGCATTTCTGATTTTAAGGGCCGCAACGTCTGCAAAAAGTGCCGCAAGCAGATCTCGGTCGGCTAAAAAAAGAAAACAAGGATGCCGGAAGCGGGCTGCTTGCCTGTTCCGGCTCTTTTTTGTATAGTATAAGTATAGAGAAAGGGGGTGCAGCCCATGCAAAACGACCGATATGACCCCGCACTGCCGGTGGTGAAGGCCTGCCGCAGGGCGGTGGGAAGAATGGGGTTTGCCCTGGCGGTTTCGATGGGACTTACCCAACTGATCTCCTGGGGGCTGCTGATATGGCTGGAAAGAGAATTTCCCGGAAGTGCGGAAAACCCCTGGATCAGCCTGACGGTGGGCACCCTGCCCATCTATTTGCTGGGCATGCCGTTGTTTTGGCTGATGGTGCGCAGGCTGCCCTATGCCTATCCCCTGGAAAAGCATCGGGTGGGTTTTGGCGCAACGGTTTGCTTTGGCGCGGCCACCTATGCCCTTGCCTATGTATTCCAGATGACGGTGATGCTTGGCTTTGAGACCCTGAGGCAACAGACCGGGATGGATTATTTGGAGGCCATGCCGGAATTGCCGGGGGGATCGCCCCTGGCCACGGCGTTGATGGTTTGCCTGGTGGGGCCCATCATGGAGGAGCTGTTCTTCCGCAGGATGGTGCTGCGCCGCCTGCTGCCCTATGGACGGGTGTTTGCCATTGTGGTTTCGGCCGCCGCCTTTGGGCTGTTCCACGGAAACTTCTTCCAGATGTTCATGGCCTTCGGCATCGGGCTGGGGCTGGGCTACATTACGGTGCGCACCGGCAGCCTGAAGCATACTGTTTTTATGCACATCCTTATCAATACTTACAGCTCGGTCATCAGTTTTATGCTGGAATACTATCCCATTGCGGCTACGGTGGGCTCGCTGGTCATTATGGCGGTGGCACTGGCCGGCGTTGTGGTGCTGGTTTTGAAGCGCAGGACCATCGCCTACCACCTGCGGCCCGCCCCGGTGGACCAGGGCAGATGCCTGATGCAGGCGGCAAAAAGCCCCGGTGTGTGGCTTTTTGTGCTGGTTTGCGTGGGACTTTCCATCTGGCTGGTGTGGGGAGTGTAAACAGAAAAAAAGGCTCTGTCGAAAGACAGAGCCTTTTTGCGCGTTTATTCGTCCAGGTCCTGGTTAAGACCATCCACGATTTTTTGCAGTTCATCCCGCATTTTGCGTTTGACCGCCCGCTCGGCGGCGTGGTAGCCGCGCTTGATGCGGCCTTTGGCAATGCGGTAGCGCTTGCGGGTGCGCCGGACCCCTTTTTCGGCGGCGTGGACACCCTGGAAGAGCATCTGGCCGGCGGGGGGCAGGCGGTGCTTTTTGGTGCGGTCATAGTTGGCCAGTACCTCTTGGTAGCGGGCATAGGCCCGTGCCACCGCATCCTCCCAGGAAAGATAGACCGTTTCGGCGGCGTCCAGCCCCATGGCCTTCAGTTTTGCGGGATCGTTCCAAACCACCTCGAGGGCATCGGCAAAGCTTTGGGGATCCTCCTGGCAGAGGAGACCGTTTTTGCCGTGGACCACCCCTTCGGCGGCGCAGCTTCCCCGCAGCAGCAGGCTGGGGCAGTCGCAGGCAGCGGCCTCTTTGACCACGATGCCGCTGGTATCGTAGTTGTTGGTGAAAAGGAACAGGTCGGCACGGCTGAAATAGGCCCGCAGCAGTTCGCGGTCGCGGATGGCGCCGGGGAAGACGCAGTCCTTTTCCAGGCCCAGCTCTTTGGCGTAGGCCATGATCTCCTGGCGGTCCATGCCGTCCCCCACAAAGATGGCGTGGAAGGCGCGGCCCCGTTTTTTGGCTTCGGCCAGGCCATCCAGCATCAGCCGCAGGCCCTTGTACCAGACCATGCGGGCCACAAAGAGAAAGACCGGAAGGCCGTCGTTAAGGCCATATTGCTGTGAGATGGCGTCGATGGCCGCCTGTTCGGCACGGCCCTTGGCAAAATCGGTGCCGTTTTCCATCACACGGTAGCTGCCGGTATAGCCCAGGCTGCGCAGGTTTTGGCCGGCACCTTCCGAAACGACCCACACCTCGTCGCAGGCCTGAATGTTGGCCAGCAGGAACTTGACCGACACCTTGCGCACCGCCGAAAAGGCCACACGGCGTTCAATATCGTATTCAAACTTGGTGTGATAGGTGAAAACGATCGGCGCGCCGGTGTAGTGGCGCAGCACCCGGGCCAGCACGGTGGACACAAAGGGGCAATGGGAGTGAATCAGATCGATGTGGTACTTTTCGATTTGGGTGACGGCGATGGGGTCAAAGGGATAACCGGCACGGTAGCCCAGCCGCTGGCTGACATTGGCGCTGGGATAGCGCACCACGGGAAAATCGTAGTGATCTTCCACATCGGGGTACCAGGGGGTGGCAACCACCGACCGGCCGTGGTTTTTTTGGATGCATTTGGCGTAGTTGAGGGCCACCTGGGCAACGCCGTCGATGGTGGGGGGGAAGGAATCGTTGAGCTGAGCTACGGTAAGTTTTTTCATAGAGGGACCTCCTTGCGCAGAGAGGGCAGGGTTAGGGGTTGAGAAGCTTTTCGGCCCGGCGGGCGGCCGAGCGGAGCAAAATTTCACGGTGATTGGGCAGGCGGCCGTCCACAACATCTGCCAGAATGCGTTCCAGCATTTGGCCGATGCCGCTGCCGCTGACCCCCAGGGCCAGAATATCCCGGCCGTCAATGGCAAGCTGGGCCAGGGTGCAGCAGTCGCCGTCATCGATGATCCGGCGGAGCAGAGCCTCCAAATCATCGTAATATTCGGTGTAGTTATAGACAGGATTTTGGGCGGCGTTGTCAGCTCGCTTGAGGGAGACCAGATCCAGCACCCCCTGGGGGCCAAGCTTGGCCACCCAGCGGCGGAGTTTGGGCCGTTCCAGGGGCAGCATGGCGTCGTGGAACAGCACCAGGTCACAGATCTTGTGTCTGAGTTCGGCGGGGCAGGCCAGTTCCTTCAGCAGCCCGGCGGCGATGCGGTGGCTGTGTTCGCCGTGGCCGTAGAAGTGGCCCACACCCTGTTCATCCATGGAAAAACAGGCCGGTTTGCCGCAGTCGTGGAGCAGGGCGGCCAGCCGCAGGCGGGGGTGGGGTTCCACATGGCCCAGGGCGTACACACTGTGCTGCCACACATCGTGGATGTGGTGGATATTGTGCTGGGGGTGGCCCAGCATGGGCTGCAGTTGGGGCAGCATGGCGCCCGCCACGTCGCCGTATTCCAGCAGGACAGGGACGGCGCTTGGCCCGCAGCACAGGCCCACCAGTTCGGGCCAGATGCGTTCCCGGGCCACACGGCTGATGGTTGGGGCGCAGCGGTGTACCGCCGAAGCTGTTGCAGGATGGATGGCAAAGCCCAGTTGGGCGGCAAAGCGGATGGCGCGGGCCACCCGGAGGGCGTCTTCTTCAAAGCGGGTTTGGGCATCGCCCACACAGCGGATGAGCCGGGCGGAAAGGTCATTTTGTCCGCCAAAGGGGTCACGCAGCCCCTGCCAGGGGTTCCAGGCCATGGCGTTGACGGTAAAATCCCGCCGGGCAAGGTCCTCTTCCAGGTTTGGGGTAAAGGTGACGGAATCGGGACGGCGGCCGTCGGAATAGGGGCCGTCCACCCGGTAGGTGGTGATCTCGATGGCTTCCTCCTCCAACAGAAGGGTGACGGTGCCGTGGTGGAGGCCGGTTTGCAGCAGGCGATGGCCCGCAAAAACCTCCATGGTCTGGTGGGGCAGCGCCGAGGTGGTGATGTCCCAATCGTGCGGGGGGCGGCCCAACAGGCTGTCACGGACGCAGCCGCCCACGGCCCAGGCTTCAAATCCGCATTGGCGCAGCCTTTGCAGGGCGGCCAAAACCGGGGCGGGAGGGGAGAACGGTTCCATGGGAGCACCTCCTTTGCACACAGGATGGGTGGAGCTTTACTTCAGGCCGTATTCCAGCAGGATGAGCACGATGGCCGCCAGGGCGATGGCGATGTAGAGGGTGATAAAGCTCTGCTTGCTGGGAGGGGGAAGCTGGTCGCCCAGTTCCTCGGGATCATAGGGGGGCAGATTATCGGAAGGGGACTGGCTGAAGTAGGCTTCCAGCAGGCCCTTGGCCTGCTCCAGCTTTTCGGTGGGAACATAGAGCTGGCGCCCGGCGGGCGAAAAGCCGATGGCGCTGCGCAAAAAGCTGCCCGAAGAGCTGTCGGTGGCCCAGCATTCAATGCCTTCGTTCTGCAGCAGCTCGATGATCATGGGGGCGTCGATGCCGTCGGCCACATTGGCCAGCAGGGCAACCTTTTCGGGAATCTCGGTCATAGCGGTCTCCTTTCTGTTCAGGCCAGGCGGCGCAGCATGGCGCGCACCAGCTTGGCCGAGCGTGCGGCGGCTTGACGTTCAAAGGCGGGGTAATCTTCCACAGCCCCGGCGTCGGCGTTATCCGAAATGGCCCGCACCACCAGATAGGGCACCCCGTTGAGCCAGGCGGCGTGGGCGATGGCGGCGCCCTCCATTTCGGTACAGGCGGCGGAAAACTGGCTGCGCAGGAAGTCCTTCTGTTCCTTTTTGGCAACGAATACATCGCCGCTGACCACACGGCCGGTATGTACCTTCACCTCGGGCAGGTGTAGGGCGCAGCAGTCCAGGGCAGTTTGCAGCAGTTTGGGGTCGGCGAGGAAGTCGGAGCAGCTTTGCTGGGGAATGACCCCCAGGTCGTAGCCGAAGGCCACAGCGTCCATATCGTGCTGCAGGGCGCTGGTGGAAAGGACGATGTCGCCGATGCCTACCTCCAGGCCGACGGCCCCGGCAATGCCGGTGTTGATGACGGCATCCACCCCAAAGCGGTCAGCCAGGATCTGGGTGCAGACAGCGGCGTTGACCTTGCCCACGCCGGAACGCACCACAACGGCGTCGGTCCCTTCCAGTTTGCCGGAATAGAACTTCATGCCGGCCTGTTGGGTAAGGGCGGCGTCTTCCATGGCGGCGGTCAACTGTTCCACCTCCAGCTCCATGGCTCCAATAATTCCAATCATGTCTCTTCCTCCCATAAATCGATTTAATACAATCAGTATATTTTCGACAAGTTATTCCTCAAGAGTGAAGCGCCAGCAGCAGGCACAGGTTTGGTCGGTGATTTGGGGATAGCAGCTGACACATTCGGTGGAAAAACGGCTGTCGATGGTTTTGGCAAAGCCGTCGTATTCCACCAGACCCACCGAGCGGCAGGGATGCCATTCCATATTTTTGCGGCTGCGGGCGGCCTGTACCCGGCAGGTGTTTACCCGGTAGGTGAGGGTGTTGCCCTCGATGATGACCTCATCCCGGTTCAGCCAGGAGTACATCCGCATATTCAGGGCCTTGGCCAGGCCTTCCAGCCCGGCGTGGTCGGGCAGCTTCAGCAGGGCCTTGATGCGCTTGGCCTCGATGACGGTGTAGCTGCGCCAGACCTCCACATCCATTTCCATGGCTTCATCCATACCGCGGCGGCGTTCGGCCGACTGGAACCAAAGACCATCCATGGCCAGCCAGTTTTTGGCGTAGTCGCCGCAGAGGGCGATCAGTTCCTCACGGCTGAGGCTTTCCAGCAGTTTGTTGTCCATAGGGGGACCCTCCCTAAGAAAATTTCATACACAAACATTTTACCCTGTGTTGGGTGGGAATGCAATCCCGGAAATGGCTGGCAATATGTATGTATAGTTTGCCCCAAAGACCCAAAATGGTGATGAAAAAACTGTAAAAAAATTGTGTACGCCGCCGTGTGAAAAAGAAAAAAGGAAGGGGAATAAGTTTTTGGCCGAAAGGACTCCACTTTCGGGCCAAAGTATGATAGAATAACATGGAATATTTTTAAAAAAGAAGGGTGCCCCGGCCGGGGTGCATTCCCATACAGAAAAGGAGGCAGGGTTTATGAACAACCAAATGGAACAAATTGCCGCGCGCATCAAGGAACTGCGTGAAATTTTGGAATATACCGAGGAAGAAGTGGCCCAGGAAGTGGGCGTTTCGCTGGAAGATTACCGGCGCTATGAACAGGCTGTAAACGATGTGCCCATCAGCACCCTTTATGCCATTGCAGATAAGCTGGGGGTGGATCCCACCGTGCTGATGACCGGCGACGCCCCCCGCATGGCCGAATACACCGTGGTGCGCCAGGGCAAGGGTGTTTCGGTGGAGCGTTACGAAGGGTATAAGTTCACCGCCCTGGCCGCCAATTACATCGGCCGTGAACTGGACCCCATGATCGTGGATATCAGCCCCTCGGACGGCACCCCCAAGCTGGTGACACACGGAGGCCAGGAATTCAACTATGTGCTGGAAGGCCGCATTGTGGTTACCATCGGCAAGCAGGAGTTTACCCTGGAAGCCGGCGACAGCATCTATTTTAACCCCCGCATCCCCCACGGCCAGCATGCGGAAGGAGTCCCCAGCCGATTCCTTACCATCATCAACGAATAAAAACCCCAATTGTAAGGAAGGAAGAAATCGACCATGGGTCTGGAATACCGTTTTATACCCGAAAGGGAATATGAAAGCTACGAGGATTTTAAGGCAAACTACAGCCTGACCATCCCCGAAAACTTTAACTTTGGCTATGACATCATTGACGAGTGGGCCCGCCTGGACCCCAGCCACCCCGCCCTGCTGTGGTGCGACGACCACGGCGCCCGCGTTACCTATACCTTTGCTGACCTGAAGCGGGAAAGCGACAAGGCCGCCAATGTGTACAAACAGTTGGGCGTGGGCAAGGGGGACTTTGTGCTGCTGTTGCTCAAGCAGCGCCCCGAAGCCTGGATCAGCATCATCGCCCTCATCAAGCTGGGCGCGGTGTGCATCCCCGCCACCTATCAGCTGACCCCCAAGGACATTGAGTACCGTGTGAATGCCGCCGGGGTAAAGGTGGTTGCCGCCGTGGATGAGGCCGAGATCGTGGGCCACATCGACGCTGTGCGGGAAAAATGCCCCACCCTGGCCCATGTTGCCCTGGTGGGCGACAGCGCCATTGACGAAACAAAGTATGTAAACTTCCGCGGCATGATGGCCCAGGCAAGCCAGCAGTGGGAACGCCCCACCGGCGAACTGGCCAACCAAAACGGCGACCCCATGCTGGTCTACTTTACCAGCGGCACCAGCGGTATGCCCAAGATGGTGCTGCACGACTTCACCTATCCCCTGGGTCACATTGTTACCGCAAAGTATTGGCACCAGGTAGAGGACGGCGGCCGCCATCTGGTGATGGCCGACTCGGGCTGGGCCAAGTTTGGCTGGGGCAAAATTTTTGGCCAGTGGATCTGCGGCGCTGTTATTGTTGGCTATGACAACGACAAATTTGACCCCAAGAACACCCTGGAGCTGATGAACGAGCTGCAGCTCACCACCTTCTGTGCGCCCCCCACCGTTTACCGCTTCCTCATCAAGGCCGACCTTTCCATCTGCGATTTTTCTTCCCTGCACCACTGCACCATTGCCGGTGAACCCCTGAACCCCGAGGTGTTCCACCGCTTTAAGGAAGCCACCGGCCTGGAAGTGACCGAGGGCTTTGGCCAGACCGAAACCAATGTTATGCTGGCCAACTACAAGTGGTTCCCCATCAAGCCGGGCAGCATGGGTAAGCCCAGCCCCCTGTTTGACGTGGACATTGTGGACGAGGACGGAAACCGCTGCGAAGATGGTATTGTGGGCACCGTTGTGGTGCGCAACGCCGACCAGCACCCCGCCGGCCTGTTCCGGGAATATTACAAGGCCCCCGAAGCCAACGAAAAGGCCTTCAAAAACGGGATGTACTACACCGGCGACACCGCCTGGCGGGACGCCGAGGGCTACTTCTGGTTTGTGGGCCGCAACGATGATGTCATCAAGTGCAGCGGCTACCGCATTGGGCACTTTGAGGTGGAAAGCGCCCTGCTGACCCACCCCGCCGTTCTGGAATGTGCCGTAACCGCCGTGCCCGACCCCATCCGCGGCCAGGTGGTAAAGGCCACCATTGTGCTGTTTGGCGACAACCAGCCCAGCGAAGAGCTGAAAAAGGAACTGCAGAACCACGTCAAGCGCACCACCGCCCCCTACAAGTACCCCCGTGTGGTGGAATTTGTGAAGGAACTGCCCAAGACCAGCAGCGGCAAGATCCGCCGTGTGCAGATCCGGCAGGAGGACGCCAACAAATAATTTTTGGAGGAAAACAATATGGAACTGAAGATGTTTCACTTTAACTTTAATGTAGCCGATATGGACAAGGCTGTGGAATTTTATGAAAAGGCGGTGGGCCTGAAGGTGCTGCGCACCAAGGAAGCCGCCGACGGCAGCTATGTCATCAAGTTTTTGGGCAACGACACCACCGCTTTCCAGTTGGAACTGACCTGGCTGAAGGGCCACCCCCAGAAGTATGACCTGGGCGAACTGGAATTCCATCTGGCCTTCCAGGCCGAGGACTTTGAGGCCGCCCACGCCCTGCACGAAGAGATGGGCTGCATCTGCTTTGAAAACCCCGCCATGGGCATCTACTTCATCAACGACCCCGATGGCTACTGGCTGGAGATCGTTCCCGCCAAAAAGTGAGCAAAAACACCCAAACGGGTATGGGGAAGCCCCCTGTGCCCGTTTTTTGCGTGACCTGTTAAGGAGAGAGAGCATGAATTCCCGTTTGCGCGGCAACCTGATGCTGCTGTTGACCGCTTTTATTTGGGGCACAGCCTTTGTGGCCCAAAGTGTGGGGGCCGACTTTGTGGGGCCCTTCACCTTCATTTGTGTTCGTTCCATTCTGGGCGGGCTGGTGCTGCTGCCGGTCATTTTTGTGTTGGACAAGGCCGGCATCACCCAAAAGCCCCAAACCAGGGCAGACAAAAAAACGCTGCTGACCGGCGGCATCTGCTGCGGCGCCGCGCTGGCCATTGCCTCGGTGGTGCAGCAGATGGGGGTGGAGCGCACCACGGTGGGCAAGGCCGGGTTTATCACCGCCCTGTATATCCTGATTGTGCCCATGATCGGCCTTTTTTTGAAAAAGAAGGTGGGCAAACTGGTTTGGATCGGGGTCGGTTTGGCCCTGGTGGGCATGTACCTGCTGTGCATCACCGAAAGCTTTACCATCGGCTTTGGTGATCTGCTGGTGCTGATCTGCTCCTTCTGCTATTCCATCCACATCATGGTCATCGACCATTTTTCGCCCAAGGCCGACGGCGTGCGCCTTTCCTGCATCCAGTTCTTTACCGCCGCGGTCATTTCCGGCATTTTTATGCTGCTGTTTGAGACCCCCAGCCTGGAAGGGCTGAGAGGGGCGGCCTTCCCCATTGCCTATGCGGGCATTATGAGCAGCGGCGTGGCCTACACCCTGCAGGTGGTGGCCCAGAAGGACACCGACCCCACCGTGGCCTCGATGCTGATGAGCCTGGAGTCGGTGTTCGCCCTGCTGGCCGGCTGGGTGCTGCTGAACCAGGCCCTTTCGGTCAAGGAGATGTGCGGCGCCCTGCTGGTGTTCTGCGCCATCATTCTGGCCCAACTGCCCGAAAAGAAAAAAGCTTGAAGAATTTTTGACAGAGCCAAATAGAAAAAAGGAGGCTTTTCCCCATGAAGAAAAGAAACAACATCACCCTGTGGATGGCCCTTGGAATGCTGGCGGCCTTTGCGCTGTGGACATGGCTTATTTCCACCATAGATGTGCAGCCCGTTGGCCCCAACGGTTCCCAGGTGGGCTTTGCGGCGGCAAACGTTATGTTCCACGACACCACCGGTGTGCACATGGCCCTGTATACCCTAACCGACTGGCTGGGACTGGTGCCGGTGGCCTTTGGACTGGGATTTGCCGTTTTGGGGCTGGCCCAGCTGATCGGCAGAAAAAGTTTGCTGAAAGTGGACCGCAGCATTTTGGCCCTGGGCGGGTTTTACCTGTTGGTGATGGGGGCTTACCTCTTGTTTGAAAGCGTGGTCATCAACTACCGTCCTGTGCTGATCGAAGGATTTTTGGAGGCTTCCTATCCTTCCTCCACCACCCTGTTGGTGCTGTGCATTATGCCCACCGCCAAAATGCAGCTGGATGGGCGCATCCAAAATGCCACAGTGAGAAAAGTGGTTGGCCTGGCCATTGTGGCCTTCACCGTCTTTATGGTGGTGGGAAGACTTGTTTCGGGCGTGCACTGGCTGACCGACATTGTGGGCGGCGTGCTGCTGAGCGCAGGATTGGTGCTGCTTTACAAATGGGCCTGCGAACTGTCTCAGAGATAAAAATAATTATTGCGAAGAGTAAGTAAAAACCCCCGTCCGCCGGATGGGGGTTTTTACTTACAGCTTTTCGATGCCGTACATATTGATGGTGAATTTGTAGAGGGCCTGGTCCTTGAGTTTATAGACCCGGCTGCGTTCCAGGTGCAGTTCCTCGCAAAGCTGGTCGGCGGTGTATTTGCTTTCGTCCACATAAAACCGCTTGAGCAGATCACGCTCCTGGGGTTCCAGGGCATCCAGGCCCTGCCTGGTCAGATCGACCAGTTTGTGGGTGAATTTGTAGGTGAGCTCCAGGCGCTGGCGCTCCACAATGTTGTTGACCAGGGCATCTTCCATGCGGCTGGCGCCGCCCCGCACCGGAATGCGGTCGGTGCTGACCCCCTTCAGAGTGGTCATCTCTTCCTTCAGGGCCTGGTGGCGCAGCTTGATGTTTTTCAGGGCGCGGCAGCGTCCCGCATATTGCTTGAGTTCGTGTTCGGCTTCTCGTTTCCAATCCATAGGGTTGGACGCTCCTTTCGTTTGGGTAAAATGGTAAGAAAGAGGATGGACTGCCCGGGGGCGTGGGGGTCGGGCAAAAAGGGAAAAACTTGCCTGCCAGTGGCCAATAAAAGAATGTTTGTTCTTAGCTGTATTATAGCAAAGGGGAAGGATTTTTCAAGGTCGTTTATGGGACAATGAACCGAAAAAGAACAAATGTTCTTATTTTGCGGTACCATTTTTGGGAAAGAAGGGGCAAAAAAGGGCACAAACACAGGACTTTGGCCCGAAAGAACAGGGGGAAAAAGAGAGGACGATTTTGGCACAAAACCGTGATAATATGGTATCGTCCCCAAAAGGACAAAGAACAACCGAACAGACGAGGTCGGGGCAGACTTCGGCAAGCAAAACCGTCCGGCAGGGTGTGGGCCTGCCAGGGGCGGTTTTTCTTTTTGGCCGAAAGGGGCCTTGGGCTGTTCGGCCACAGGAAAGGAGGGGGGAGATGCCAAAAAAAGCCAAGGAAACCGAGGAAGAAAAGCTGGGCCGCCTGCTGCGGAAGAATGCCTCCAAGGCGCTGAAGATCATGGCGGCCACCATGGAGGACGACAGCGTCAAACCCGAGCTGCGCATCCAGTGCTGCAAGGAGATATTGACCCGCTATGACCGGGAAGAGGGGGAAAGCTGCGGCACCATTTGCGTGGAGATGAAGGGGGAGGCTGAGGACTTTGCAAAGTAAAGCCTTGAACTATGTGCTGGAAGAGCCCAACCCCCGCCAGCGGGAATTTTTGCTGGCGCAGAGCCGCTTTGTGGCCTATGGGGGCGCCCGGGGCGGCGGAAAAAGCTGGGCGGTGCGCCAAAAAGCCAAGCTGGCCGCCCTTTATTACCCCGGGATACGGATGCTGCTGCTGCGCCGCAGCTACCCCGAACTGCGGGAAAACCACATCCTGCCGCTGCAAAGCGAGCTGCAGGGCCTGGCCCGGTGGAAGGAGAGCGAAAAGACCTTTCTGTTCCCCGGAGGGAGCCGCCTGCGGTTTGGCTACTGCGACAGCGACGGCGATGTGCTGCGCTATCAGGGGCAGGAGTATGACCTTATTTTTATGGATGAGGCCACCCAGTTCAGCGAGTACCAGTTCAGCGTGCTGACCGCCTGCCTGCGGGGGGCCAACCACTTCCCCAAGCGGATGTACCTGACCTGCAACCCCGGCGGGGTGGGCCACCAGTGGGTGAAGCGGCTGTTTGTGGACCGGCAGTTCCGACCGGGAGAGCGGCCCGAGGACTATACCTTTATTCCAGCCAGGGTGTACGACAACCGGGTGCTGATGGAACGGGACCCGGGCTATGCCGCCATGTTGGAAAACCTGGACCCCGACCTGCGGCGCGCCTGGCTGGAGGGGGACTGGGACCTGAAAGCGGGACAGTATTTTGCCGGATTTCGGCGGGAATGCCATGTGGTGCGGCCCTTTGCCATACCGGCCCACTGGCGGCGGTATATCACGCTGGACTACGGACTGGATATGCTGGCCTGCTATTGGATCGCCCTGGACGAGCGGGGCAGGGCCTATGTTTACCGGGAGCTTTACCGGCCTGATCTGATCATCAGCGAGGCGGCGGGGCTGATCAAAGAGATGACCCCGCCGGGGGAACAGATCTACGCCCGGCTGGCACCCCCCGACCTTTGGAACCGCCGCCAGGACACCGGACGCAGCGTGGCCGAGGTGTTTGGGCGGGAGGGACTGCCCCTGACCAAGGCGGGCAACGACCGGGTGATGGGGTGGTATGACCTGCAGGAGTGGCTGAAGGTGCGGGAAACAGGGGGACAGAAACTGCCTGGGTTACAGATATTTGATTGCTGTGCCAACCTGATACGCACCCTGCCGGCCCTGCAAAGGGATCTGCGCGACCCCAACGACTGCGCCGTTACCCCCCACGAGCTGACCCACGCGCCCGACGCCATCCGCTATTTTGTGGCGGGCCGGCCCTGCCCGGGGGCGGCACCCAGCCGGGAGCAATATCACTTTGGAATGCAGAAGCCCAAGGCCGACCCCCTGGGAAGGGGAGAACGGCGCCGGGTTTTGTAGGAAAGGAGAAACAAAAATGGAAGTTTGTTTTATGGTTGCCGCGGTGGTGCTGCCGGTGCTGGCGGTGGGGGCCTACCGCCTGGGGCTGCGTGACGGACTTTGGCAGGCGGGCCGCAGCCTGCCCGGCCCCGGGGGCAAAAAGAAGGATGACCCCGGCCGGAAGAAACCGCTGGCCCAACGGGTGGAAGAATTTTGAGCCAAGGAGGAAAACCCATGGAAAAACAAAAGAGCCGCCGGCAGGAGGAGCTGGCCCTGGCCAACCGCATCTGGCAGATGTACCAGATGGGGCTGCAGCACCACCGACGGCACAATCTTTATGACCGCAGCCAGCGCTGCCACCGCTTCTATGAAGGGGACCAGTGGTACGCCGAAGGGGGCGGTTTGGAGGAAGAGAACCTTCCCATCTATAACTTTATCGAGCCTGTGGTCAACTATAAGGTGGCCACCGTTGCCATGCGGAGCATGGACATCCACTACAGCGACATGGGCGGCCAGGTGACGGCGGCCCAGTGCAAGGCGCTGGATGACTATGCCGCCCGCATGTGGGAAAGCAAAAAGATGACCTCCCAGCTATGGGACCTGGTGCGGGAGGCCTGCATCACCGGCGACAGCTACCTGTATTTTTACGACGCGGGGCTGCACCACCAACTGGTGGACGGCACGGCGGTCTTTTTGGCCGACGAGGAGGAGCCCGACCTGCAGAAGCAGCAGTACATCCTGCTGATGGAACGCCTGCCGGTGGAAACGGTGCGCCGCGAGGCGGTGCGCAACGGCATGACCCGGCAGGAGGCCGAAGAAATTGCAGCCGACAACGACAGCCCCTGGTGGAGCGTGGAACAGAGCCAGAAAAGCAGCGACCGGGGCAAGTGCACCAGCCTGCTGTTTATGGAAAAAACCGAAGAAGGGGTGCGGTTTTGCCGCTGCACCCGCAACGCCGTCTATCTGCCCATGCAGACCATTGCGGGCATGAAGCTTTACCCCATGGTAAGCCTGGTGTGGAAGCGCCGGTACCACAGTGCCCGCGGCAGAGGAGAGGTGTTCCACCTTATCCCCAACCAGATCGAGGTGAACAAGACCCTGTTCCGCCGTTTGCAGGCCATGAAGGCGGCGGCCTTCCCCAAGCCGGTGTATGTGGAGGGCATGGTGGAAAACCCCGAAGAGGTGACCGCCATCGGTTCCCCCATCAAGGTGAGGGAGGGCACAGTGCACAAGGTGAACGAGGTGTTTACCTATCTTTCTCCCACCCATATTTCGGCTGACGCGGCTCTGCTGCAGAACGAGCTGATCAGCCAGACCCGTGGGCTGGCGGCAGCCGGCGACGCCGCCCTGGGCGACATCAATCCCGAGGCTGCCAGTGGCGCAGCCATTGTGGCGGTGCGGGAGGCCCAGGCTGTTCCCCTCAACGAGCAGAGCGCCGCCTTCCGCCAGGTGGTGGAGGACATCGCCCTGGTGTGGCTGGACATGCTGGCGGTTTATTACCCCGCCAACCTGACCGCTGAGGAACGACGAAAGATGCCCGAAAAGGCCCTGCTGGCCGGGCTGCGTTTGGCCGCGCGGGTGGATGTTTCGCCCGTGGACCCATACAGCCGATATGCCCGGGAACAGGCGGTGCGTTCCGCCCTGAACGAGCGGCATATCACCTTTGAAGAATATGTGGCGGCGCTGGATGAACGCAGCAATGTGCCCAAGCGGAAGTTTGAGGAAATTTTGAAGCGCCGCAGCGAAGCCCTGGAACTGCAGGCCGCCGCAAAACGGTTGACCGACCAGATGGAGGAAGGAGAAGAAAGATGAAAGAGAATTGGAATGCTTTGGACGAAGCACAGGTGCCGGTCGTGGAGGCACCCGTGGCGGATGCCGTTTTAGCCGTAGAAGAAATGGACGCCCAACAGGCAGATGTTTTGGGAAAGGCCGCGCTTTCCCGCAAGGCAGCCGCCCAAAGTCCGGAAGAAAACGCCCGTTTTGCCCAGCTTCGGCGCTGCCGCCGCCAGTTGGAGCAACTGCTGGAGGAGGTAAGGCAGCTTACCGGAAAGCAGTGGGTGCTGGCCGAAGAACAGCCCGACCCCCAGCTGCACAAGCTGGAGGCGGAGCGCTGTTTGCTGGAAGATCCGGACTATCTGGAGGAACGCAGAAAGGCGCTGCGCTACCGCCGCCTGGCACACCTGCGTGTGCTGGAGGAAGACCTGCGCCGCATCCGCCAGCAGTTCCCCCAGGAGAGGATCGGGTGTTTGGGTGACTTGGGCGAGGACTTTTTGATTTTGAGAGAAAACGGAGTTTCGCCCACCGCTGCCTGCGCCGCCGTGCTGGGGGCCAGACAGGAAGCCTGCCACGCACCCGAAATGGGCCTGATGCACCACCGCCAGGAAGGCCCCAAGGAGTACTACACCCCCGGAGAGGTGGACCGCCTGACCGAACAGGAACTGCGGGACCCGGGTGTGATGGCCGCCGTGCGCTATTCCATGACCAAGTGGAAGCGCCGCTGAGAAAAACCAACAGAAACGAAAAGGAGAGAGTAAATTATGGCATACGAAAACTTTAAGCCCCTTGTTTGGAGCGCCAAGATCCAGATGGAAATGCCCAAGTTCACTGTGTTTGAAAACGAATGCAACTACCAGTTCCTGGGCGATGTAAAGAAGGGCCGTTCGGTAAAGATCATCGGCATCGGCCGCCCCACCATCGGCGACTACACCGGGGAATCGATCGGCGAACCCGAAACCGTGCCCGATACCGCCATCCTGATGAACATTGACCAGGCCAAGTACTTTAACTTTATGGTGGACGACGTGGACGCCGCCCAGAGCTGCGACGGCCAGATGGAAGCCCTGCTGGAAGGCAGCATCCGCGCCCTGGCCGAAGAACGCGACAAGTACATTGCCCAGATGTGTGCCCTGGATGCCGGTGCCACTTCGGCCTCGCTGGCCATCACCGACAAGGCCTCGGTTAAGAATGCGGTGGACGAAGCCCTGGTCAAGCTGATGAGCGAAGGGGTTTCCCTCAGCAGCGACAACGTGACCATCTTCCTTTCCCCCAAGGCATTCCTGCTGTTTGCCGACTATGTGATGGACACCCGCACCCAGAACGACGAAGCCCTGCAGACCGGTGTGTTGGGCCGCTATATGGGCTGCAATGTAAAGATGAGCAACAACTTTTACAACGACGGCACCGACGACTATCTGATCGTAAAGACCGACAAGGCGGTTGCCTTTGCCAGCGGACTGGACCAGATGGAAGCCTACCGCCCCCAGAACCTGTTCAGCGACGCCGTGCGCGGCCTGAACACCTTTGGCGGCCGTGTGGTGCGCCCCAAGGAGCTGTACATCATCAAGGCACACTATGCCGCCTGAGAACAAAACCGAAAGGAGAGATAAACTATGGCAGCAATGAAACTGGATCCTAAGGTACTGAACTACAACGAAATGAACTCCTTTAAGCTGAGCACCCTCAGCTTTATCGACGACGCCGACGGTGTGCTGGTTCCCATGGAAGGGGATGGCCGCATGATGATCGTGGCCATGAACGGCACCGGCAGCGAGCAGACCGTTACCCTGAAGAAGGGCACCGGCCCCATGGGCGCCGCCCAAGACAAAACCGCCGCCATGGCCAACGGCGAACTGATCTTTATGGCTGTGGAAAGCGGCCTTTATGGTCAGACCGAGGGCGAAAACCGCGGCTATATCCATGTGACCGCCTCCAGCGGGGATCTGCAGATGGGCTGCTTCCGCCTGCCCGAATAAAACAAAAAGAAAGCGGCAGGAGAACTCTCCTGCCG
>JAGAPB010000107.1 GCA_017847995.1 Oscillospiraceae bacterium | reverse complement strand
CTGACCGAACTTTCCGGCCCCGGTGTATCCTTTGAATGCAGCGAACAGACCGGTATGCACATCAACGAAGACCACTTTATCGCCGAAATCATCGACCCCGAAACCGGCGAGGTTCTGCCCGAGGGCGAAAAGGGCGAGCTGGTATTCACCGCCATCACCAAGGAAGCCTTCCCCCTGCTGCGCTACCGCACCCGTGACATCTGCACCCTCAGCCGCGAAAAGTGCAGCTGCGGCCGCACCCACATCAAGATGAGCAAGCCCATGGGACGCAGCGACGATATGCTGATCATCCGCGGCGTAAACGTATTCCCCTCCCAGATCGAAACTGTACTGCTCAACAACGGCTATGCCGCCAACTATCAAATCATTGTTGACCGCGTAAAGAACACCGACACCCTGGATGTTCACGTGGAAATGACCCCCGAAATGTTTACCGACAACCTGGGCGAGATCAAGGCCCGCCAGGATGCCCTGGTCGCCGACCTGCGCAGCATGCTGGGCATTTCGGCCAAGGTAACTCTGGTTGCCCCCAAGAGCATCGTCCGCAGCGAAGGCAAGGCCGTTCGCGTCATCGACAAGCGCAAGATTTGACAAGGAGGTAAGGGAAATGAGTGTTAAGCAAATTTCTGTTTTTGTAGAGAATAAGCCCGGCTCCATGGCCGCCATGACCGCTGTTTTGGCCGACCACGGCATTGATATGCGCGCCCTTTCGCTGGCCGAGACCAAGGATTTCGGCATCGTGCGCATCATTGTGGATGACGTCTTTAAGGCTGCCACCGTGCTGAAGGACGCCGGTTATGTTCACACCATTACCAAGGTGCTGGGGGTTATGATCCCCGACGCCCCCGGCGGCCTGAACAAGGTGCTGAACCTGCTGGGCGAAACCGGAGCCAACGTGGAATACATGTACGCCTTCCTGGGCGGCAAGGATTCCAACCACGCCTATATGATCTTCCGCGTGGAAGATGTGAAGACAGCCGCCGCCGGCCTGGCTGCCAAGGGCATCCAGGTGGTGGACCAGGACCACATCGCCGCCCTGTAAAAAGCATAAACCAAAAAAATCCCCCCGGCAGAAGATTGCCGGGGGGATTTGCAGTAAATTGGGAGAAAAACCGCACTGTTTAAACAAAGGAACCAATCTGTTTTGAAAAAGGAGAAGGATATGGGAAAGTTTATCCCCTATGAAAAGATGAGCAAAAAGCAGCAAAAAGCTGTGGATGCCAAACGCCGGGCAAGCTGGAACGGCCTGAACCCCGTGACCCGCAAGCCCGCCAATCCCAAAGCCTATAACCGCAAAAAGGCACAGCAGTGGAACGATCCATCCGTTGCTGTGCCTTCTTCGTTTTAAAATAAGCTGAGCTGGGCAGGCGGCTCTTTTTGCTCAAAGGTATTCAGATATTCAAAGATGCGCCTGTTGCTGTGCAGGATGCGGTGCCGGGCGCAGGTTTGGTGGAATAGCTCCATCAGTTCCTGCTGGCGGAAGCTGGGAAGGCTGTACCGGTCGCCGTAGGAACGGATGTAACGCTCCTTCAGACCGGGGAAGTGGGAGTCAAGCTGCCGGTAAAAGTATTCCCGATTGCCCTCCCGCAGGGTCAGCCCCATGCCGAAGCAGACAACGCCTTTTACCCCGGCACGGATGCAATAGTCAAGAATGCCGGAAATATTTTCGGGGGTGTCGTTGAGGAAGGGGAGAATGGGGCAGAGCCAAACCACGGTGGGAATGCCCTCTTGCCGCAGGTGGCACAACGCCTCGAAACGGCGGGCGGTGGTGCACACATTGGGCTCCAGCTTGCGGCACAGTTCCTCGTCAAAGGTGGTCAGGGTCATCTGTACCACGCATTTGGTGCGGTCGTTTATCTTTTTTAGCAGGTCGATATCCCGCAGCACCAGATCGGATTTGGTGATCAGGGTGGCTCCAAAGCCATAATCATAGATAAGCTGCAGGGCCCCATGGGTGTGTTCCAGTTCCTGTTCCAAAGGAATGTAGGGGTCGGTCATGGAACCCATGCCCACCATGCAGGGGGCACGGCGGCCTGCCAATGCCTTTTCCAACAGGGAAAGGGCGTTTTGCTTGACGGCAACATCCTCAAAGGGATAGTCCATCCGGTAGCACTGGCTGCGGGAGTCGCAGTAGATGCAGCCGTGGGTGCAGCCGCGGTAGAGATTCATTCCGTTTTTGGGGGAAAGAATGGTTTTGGCGGTGATGTAATGCATAGCGGCTCCTTTGGCCTTCAGCCCTCCAGCTTCTTTTCCAGCAGAACCAGCTGCACCCCGGGAATGCCGTTGAAGACGCAGGGAACGATGTCGGGCTCGGTGTAGCCCAGGGATTTGTAAAGGGCGCGGGCGCGGGCGTTGCGGGCGTTGGTATCCATGCGCAGATAGGGACAGCCGTTTTGCAGGGCATACTGTTCATAGAAGGCCACAAAATCCTTGCCGTAGCCTTTGCGGGCCTTTGCAGGCGCAATGACCAGGGTGTGCAGCACCATGACCTGTTCGCCGGGGGCGGGGTACTGCCAGTTGCCATCGGCATAGCAGTCCACCTGCTGTTGGTTGATGATGGCAGCACCGACGATCACGCCATTGTCTTCCTGCACAAACATATCCCCCCGCTGCACCGAAAGCTCGGCAGTGTGGGCGGTGGGGTAGACGTCGCGGATCCAGCCGACGGTGATAAGCCCCGCTTCCTGCTGGGTGTGGATGTCGGAATAGATTTGAGCGATGGCAGGAACATCCTGCAAGGTGGCTTTGCGGTAAATCATGGCGCTGCTCCTTATATCAATAATAGGGTAGAAAAAGTGTAGCACAGGGAGGGGAGGTTTTCAAGAAAAATAAACTTGACTAGTTTGGTATAATATGTTACCATCAAAACAAATGATAGAAGAAAGGAGCCTTGCTCCATGCAATATTTCATTTCTTTTCTGGAAGGGATTATCACCTTTATTTCTCCCTGCCTGCTGCCAATGCTGCCCATCTACATCACCTATTTTGCCGGCGGTGGACAGCGCACCACCCGCAAGACCCTTGTGGGAGCCTTTGGCTTTGTGTTGGGCTTTACGGTGGTGTTTGTTGCTATGGGGGCCACGGCGGGGGCTTTGGGCGGCCTGCTGACATGGCATCTAAGAACAGTAAACCTTGTGCTGGGCACGATCGTAATTCTGTTTGGCCTTAATTATCTCGGTGTCCTGAAAGTCAATCTGTTCCGGGGGAGCCGCAGACAGGTGCAGGCCGGTCAAATGGGCTTTTTTTCGTCGGTTTTGTTCGGGCTGGTGTTTTCTGTTGGCTGGACCCCCTGCGTGGGGGCTTTTCTTGGCTCGGCGTTGATGCTGGCCTCCCAGCAGGGCAGTATGATGGAGGGTATGCTGATGCTCCTTTGCTATTCCCTGGGGTTGGGCATTCCTTTTGTGTTCAGCGCCGTGCTCATCGATCGGCTGAAAACAGCCTTTGATTTTATCAAAAACCATTACGGCATCATCAACAAGGTGTGCGGAGGGCTGCTGGTCCTGATCGGCATATTGATGGCCACCGGCACTTTGGGGTGGCTGCTGACCATGCTGAGCTGAGGTGAAACGATGAACAAGAAATATTCAGGAATTTTGATCATGGTGCTATGCTTTGCTTTATTGCTGGCGGGTGCGGGGCTGCTTTACGGCAAGCTGGGCGACAGCCTGGGAAGCCAACTGCTGGCCGAAAACCCGCAGGAGCAGGCAGCCGTTCCCGAAAGCGATGGGACACAGGCGGAGGATGCGGAAGAAATCGACTATACCGCCCCCGACATCACCGTTTATGACGAGGAGGGCAACGCCGTCAGTCTTTCGGATTTTGAGGGAACACCGGTGGTGCTCAACTTCTGGGCAAGCTGGTGCGGCCCCTGCAAGGGCGAGATGCCTGACTTCAATCAGGTGTATCTGGAATATGACGGCACCGTGGACGTGGAATTTATGATGGTCAACCTGACCGATGGAATGCAGGAAACCAAAGAAAAGGCCATGAAGTTTGTGGAAGAGGGGGAATTTGCCTTCCCGGTATACTACGACACCGACATGGACGGCATGCGCACCTATGGGGTGCAGGCGGTTCCGGTCACCTATTTCATCAATGCCGAGGGCGACCTTGTGACCTATGCCAAGGGTGCCATCGATGCCGAAACCCTGAAAAAAGGCATTGAGATCTGCATGACCACGGTAATTGAATAAAAAAGAAAAATCCCCGCAGGTTTTCTGCGGGGATTTTGTTTGCGGATAAATCAGACCTCGCTGACGATGCGGCCGTCGGTGGAGATGACCACCACATGCCAGGGAATGAACTTTCCGCTGGCCTGCAGGGCCCGTTTGGCGGCGTTTTCGATACCGCCGCAGCAGGGAACCTCCATGCGCACGATGGTCACGCTTTGGATATCATTCCGGCGGATGATCTCGGTGAGTTTGTCAGCGTAGTCGCCCTCGTCCAGCTTGGGACAGCCGATGAGGGTGATCTTATTTTTGATGAAACGGTTGTGGAAATCGGCATAGGCGTAGGCGGTGCAGTCGGCGGCAATGAGCAGGTGGGCGCCGTCAAAATAGGGGGCATTGACCGGAGCGAGCTTGATCTGCACCGGCCACTGGCCCAACTGGGAGGTGGGCGCGGCTGCCGCAGCAGGAGCCTGGGCGGCAGGAGCGGGCTGAACGTTCAGGCGGCGGGCCATGCTTCCGGGACAGCCGCCCTGGCGGGGATGAGCCTGGGCGGGAGCCTGCTGAGCGCGGGTGGCCATATGCTGCTGCACGGCCTCGTGGTCATAGGCGGCAGCTTCCCGTTCCTCAAAGGTGATGGCCCCGGTGGGGCAGGCGGGCAGGCAGTCGCCCAATCCGTCGCAGTAGTCATCCCGCAGCAGCTTTGCCTTGCCCTCTACCATGCCGATGGCACCTTCGTGGCAGGCGGCAGCGCACAGGCCGCAGCCGTTGCATTTTTCCTGGTCGATTTTGATGATGCGTCTTACCATGATCTATTCCTCCATTTTGCGGTGTTTTTCTTTCCCTTATGGCCTTATTATAGGATAATGAAGCCATCAAGTATGTTGGAAAAACAACAAAACGGTGATTTTATGAAAAAATATATGGATATTTTGAAAAAATGCCCCCTGTTTGCGGGGATAGAGTCGGACGACCTGGCGGGGATGCTGGGCTGCCTGGGCGCTTCCGTGATAAAAACCGGCAGGGGACAGGTGATCCTGGCCGAAGGAGACCCCGCCGACCGGATCGGCATTGTGCTGCGGGGCAGTGTGCAGGTGGTGCGGGAGGATTATTACGGCAGCCGTAACCTGCTGGCCATAGTGGAGCCGGGCCAGCTTTTTGCCGAAGCCTTTGCCTGCGCCGGGGTAAAAAGCATTCCGGTCAGCGTTATCGCCGCCGAAGAAAGCGAGATCATGCTGGTGGGGCAGCAGAGGGCTTTGACCCGCTGCGGCAATGCCTGCACCTTCCACGACCGCCTGGTGGGCAACCTGCTGCAGGTGGTGGCAGCAAAGAATATCGTCCTCAACCGTAAGATAGAATTTATGTCACAAAAAACAACGGCCGAAAAGCTGATGGCCTTTCTGCTGTGGCAGGCCAAACAGCAGGGCAGCAGTGAGTTTACCATCCCCTATGACCGCCAGGAGTTGGCCGACTACCTTGGGGTGGAGCGCAGCGCCATGTCGGCCGAGCTGAGCAAGCTGCGCCGCCAGGGGAAGATCGAATATAAAAAGAGCTGGTTCAGACTAAAGGAAGGATCAAACAAAGGATGACCGGTTCCTATTAATTATAAGGAAAAGCACCCCACGCCTGTGAGGTGCTTTCTCTTTGGCACGCCTGATTGGAATACGACACGCTGCGCGTGCTGTACCCCTTCCGCCAGCCAATCACCCGGCGCGTTGCTTGGGTTCTTGGGGCGTCAGTCGTCGAACCGGTTGGTTCTCATCAACAATCAAGCGAAAGAAAAAGGCCCCCGAAGAACGGGGACCTTTCCTTTGGCACGCCTGATTGGAATCGAACCAACGCACCCGGCTCCGGAGGCCGATGCTCTATCCACTGAGCTACAGGCGCAAACTGTATAGAATAATCGTGCAACAGTGCCCTGTTATTGTAGCATAAACCGAAAGAAAAGAAAAGCGAAAAAAGTTTAAAAAGGGTGTTGACTTTTGTTGAGAGGGGTGGTAATATATACAAGCTGTCTCGCGACGGGGCGCTGAAAAGAGCCTTGAAACGAAGAAAGCGAAGCACCTTGGAAAAACGGATAAACGACCTTGTTAAGCGGATTTGGGGCTGCAAAGACCTCAAAAAAACTTAAAAGTGGGTATTGACATGAGAGCCTTGGATGTGCTAAAATGTAGTTCCCGCATCGGACAAAAAAGTCACAAAAAAATTTGTGAAAAAGTTCGAAAACAGGGTTGACAAAGTTAAGCCGATGT
>JAGAPB010000008.1 GCA_017847995.1 Oscillospiraceae bacterium | reverse complement strand
TCGCCGTCGCCCACGTTGCGCCAGTACTGATAGAAATCGTAGGAGCTGGTCTTGTTGGGGTCCAGCCACACGGCGCCCTTGGCGGTCTTACCCATCTTCTTGCCTTCTGAGTTGAGCAGCAGGGTGATGGTCATGGCGTGGGCATCCTTGCCCAGCTTGCGGCGGATCAGTTCGGTGCCGCCCAGCATGTTGCTCCACTGGTCGTTGCCGCCAAACTGCATGTTGCAGCCGTAGTTCTGGAACAGATGATAGAAGTCGTAGGACTGCATGATCATGTAGTTGAATTCCAGGAAGCTGAGGCCCTTTTCCATGCGCTGCTTGTAGCATTCGGCACGCAGCATATTGTTTACGCTGAAGCAGGCGCCAACCTCGCGCAGAACGTCAACATAGTTCAGGTCAAGCAGCCAGTCTGCGTTGTTTACCATCTGGGCCTTGCCTTCGCCAAATTCAATGAAGCGTTCCATCTGCTTTTTGAAGCAGTCGCAGTTGTGCTGGATGGTTTCCTTGGTCATCATGGAGCGCATATCGGTGCGGCCGGAGGGGTCGCCGATCATGGCGGTGCCGCCGCCGATCAGGGCGATGGGGCGGTTGCCGGCCATCTGCAGGCGCTTCATCAGGCACAGTGCCATAAAGTGACCAACGTGCAGGCTGTCGGCAGTGGGGTCAAAGCCGATGTAGAAGGTGGCCTTGCCGTTGTTTACCATGTCACGGATCTCTTCTTCGTTGGTTACCTGGGCAATCAGTCCACGGGCAACCAGTTCTTCATAAACTTTCATGATGTTTCCCCTTTCAGATACATCTTATTTTGCATCAAAAAACGCCCCCTGTGCCATACGACACAGAGGGCGAAAATCAACTTCGCGGTACCACCTCAGTTTTCCCTGCGCAGCAGGGCTTTGGCGGGCAAAAACCCGACACGCTGTAACGTGCGCTCACGGCTTACCCTACGCAGAAAATCCTTCGGGCAGCGGCTCCAAGATGTATTCGCTGCAACCCGCACACCTTTTTCCACCAACCAAAGGCTCTCTGTGCTGCAAAGCTGCAGTTACTGGTTCTTTTCTTAGCCTGTAAAACTATTTGTAACGCGATAAATTATAGGATATTCCGCAAAATCTGTCAATCCCCAAGCTGTTGGCGGCTGTTGGTCAAAAGCTCTGCCGCGGCGTCCAGGGCCGAGGGGGTGATATTGTCGCCAACGGTGATGCGGGCAAGCTCCACCATGCGTCCCTGGCGGTCCAGGGGTGCGATGCGGGTGAAGGTGCGTCCCTCCTGCTCTTCCTTGCGGATAAAAAGGTGATGGTTGCCAAAGGCTGCCACAGGAGCAAGGTGGGTCACGCACAAAACCTGGCGGTTTTTTGCCACCTGACCAAGCTTGAGGCCGATCTTGGTGGCGGCACGGCCGCTGACACCGGCGTCAACTTCGTCAAAGATAAGGGTCTCGGCCCCATCCTTATCAGAAAGGACATTTTTGATGGCCAGCATGATGCGGGAAACTTCGCCGCCCGAGGCGATCTTGGCCAAAGGACGGGGCGTTTCGCCGGGGTTGGGCGAAATAAGAAACTCCATGTCGTCACAACCATTGGGCGAAAGGGCCTTGGGACGAGAGAACAAGGAAAGACGAACCTTGGGCATATCCAGAAATGCCAGCTCTTCCTCCACCCTCTGAACAAAGGCTTCAGCGGATTGGGTGCGTTTTTCACTAAGTTCATCGGCCAGTTCCTGGGCAAGGTTTTCGGCCTCGATCAACTCCTGCTCCAACTGCTCCGCCCGCTCTTCCGAGAAGGTAAGGGTCTCCAGTTCCTGCTGGCAGGCTTCCAGGTGGGCAAGGATCTCCTTGATGGAAGAACCGTATTTTTTCTTCAACCGGTAAATAAGATCCAGGCGGCTCTCCAACTGGTCAAGTCGGCGGGGGTCAAAATCCACATTTTCAAGATAATTCCGCAGGGTGGAAGAAAGTTCCTCCAGCTCGTAGCCCATTTCCTGCAATTTTTCGGGATAACCCGAAAGGTCCTCCACATATCGGGAGGCGGCATCCAAATTACCGCTGAGATCATCCAACTGCTCCAACAGACCCTGCTGTTCCTCCCCACCGCTGAGCAGCTCCTGGGCAGCCCCCAGGGCTTCGGTGATGCGTTCGGCGTTGCGGATGAGGCGGCGCTGGGCGTCCAGTTCTTCCTCTTCCCCATCCACCAGGTTGGCGTTGGTGATCTCACCGATCTGGAAGGTGAGCATATCCAGACGCTGGGCCTTGATGGATTCGTCCATATTCAGGCTTTCCAACTGTTTTTTGATGTCCAGATAGCGGTAGTAGGCCGACTGATACTCGGCAATGACGGGCTGCAGGTCGCCAAAGCTATCCACATAATCGATGTGATTGGAAGAAGAAAGAAGCTGTTGGTTATCCTGCTGGCCGTGAATATTGATGAGAAGGCTGCCAAGCTGACGCAGCGTGGAAACGGTCACACTGCGGCCGTTTACCTTGCAATAGCCCTTTCCGGCATCCTGGGTAATTTCCCGTTCCACAATCAAAGAACTGTTTTGAGGGAAAAAGCCCTGGCTTTCCAGAGCCTTCACCGTCGCGGGCTGAAGCTCGGTAAAAACGGCACGAACAACAGCGGCGGTTTCGCC
>JAGAPB010000106.1 GCA_017847995.1 Oscillospiraceae bacterium | reverse complement strand
GCCCTGCTGGATAGTTCCAGCAAGGTGTGGACCGGCTGCAACATCGAAAATGCCGCCTACGGCCCCACCAACTGCGCCGAACGCACCGCCTTTTTCAAGGCGATCTCTGAGGGGGTGCGCGGCTTTGACCGCATTGCCATTGTGGGCGGCCCCGCCGCGGAAAGCCCCTCTCCCGGCACTGCGCCCTGTGGGGTCTGCCGCCAGGTGATGGCCGAGTTCTGCGGGCCCGGTTTCGTCATCCTGTTGGAGGGCGAGGACGGCCAGCCCGTTTCCCACACCCTGCGGGAGCTTTTCCCCCTGGGCTTTGGCCCCGATGACCTGAAATAAAACCGAATATCCCCACACAAACAAAAGCGGAGGGCGTCGTCCCTCCGTTTTTCCTTTTAAAACACAAACGGGAGAGCCTCAACTGCTCTCCCGTTTTATAATATCTGGTCGCTTTCCGACGGAATGTATTGCATAATTTCCTCCACCCTGCAGCTTAAAATGCGGCACAGGTCGTTGACCGTGGTGGTGTTCAGCGGCTTGTCTTTTCTCAGCTTGTCGATGGTGGAGCTGGAAATGCGGTAATTCTTGATTAAGGTGTAGGTCGACTCCTTCGAAGCCTTCAGCGTCACCCAGAACGGCTGGTAACTGATCATATATTCACCTCACTATGATTTTTTAATATCATCATAGTTTGTGCTCGCCATCTTGACGATAGTCGTTAAAAAGACTATAATGATTATTATCCCAAAAAAGTCCTCATTTTTGGGGCAAAAACGTCCCCCAAGCGCAGCGAAGCGCTTAAAAAATAAAAAAATATTAGAAAGAAGGAAACGAAAGTGAAAAAACTTTTGGCTCTGGCTCTGGCACTGATTATGGTACTGAGCATGGGTACTGTGGCTTTCGCTGCATCGCCCTCTGATGTCGTAGACGAGGGAGAAGGAGTCTATACTGTTACTGGTTTGGATGATTTGAGACTTTCCCCTGCTGACCGTACAATTTATGTCGAAAGCAAAGAAGGTTTGCTTAATCTTCCCGAACTGGTCAACAACTGGGCTGCTCTGTTCTCTGACGGAAATGGCACCACATGGACCAACTACAATAATGGCAAGGGTGCAGACTTCTATTATGATTGGACTTGGAATATAAAGCTTGAGGCTGATATAGATTTTGAAGGGGCTGCAATTGCACCCATTAAAATCGGAAAAAAACTTGTTTTTGATGGTCAGAACCATACCATCAAAAATGCTGTGATTACTACCGATTCTGCCACCCAGAATAACGCTGGTCTGTTTGACGGAGCTGACTGCGGCTTCAAGAATCTGAATCTTGACAATATCGAAGTAACTGGCAGCAATGTTGGTAACTCCTGTGTAGGTGTTCTTTCTGGTTCTTGTAATAAACCTATCAGCAACATTACCGTCACCAATTCCTCTGTATATGGTGGTAAGTATACTGGTGCTATTGTGGGCTATGGCTATACCAGTATTACCGACTGCACCGTTACTAATTCTACTGTAAAGGGCGGCTATAAGGTTGGCGGCCTGATTGGTTACATTTGCAGCAGCAACGGTAATAGCGCCGATGTAACCGGCAATACCATTACCGACTGTGCTGTTGATGGCATTGGCGGCGGCGTTTTTGCTGGCGGAAAAGATAGCTATTATGTTGGTAAGCTTGTTGGCAACTATAATGCCAGCGGTGATTGTGGTTCCAACCAGGTCTCCAATATGGAAACCTCGGCAACCGATTTGATTGGTGAGATTGAGTCTGGTAAAACGATTGAACAGACCGACAACGAAGAAGCAAACACTACTAACCCCGGTGAAACTGTAGTTATTTCCACTGGCTATGACCGTGCTACCTACAAGGTTGTTGGTTATGACTTCACCACCGGCACCAAGGGCTACAAGGGTGCTTCCTACATTGATGAAGTTAAAATCACCAAGGAAAACAAGCTGGTTGTCATTCTGAAGGAAAACTACAAGCTGGCCGAAGATAAGACCATCAAGGGCGAAATCACCCTGAAGAACAAGACTACCGGCGTAGAACTTGCTCCCATTCCTGTTGAATACACCGTTTACAACGAAATCGAAAACACCTCTGGCGCTAAGAAGGCTAAGGATGCTGAAACCATCTACGGCGGCGATAACACCATCGTTGTTATGGACGAAGACGGCGGCTATGTAACCTTCAGCGAAGAAATGCTCAAGGGCACCGTAAAGATGAACAAGGACGAAAAGACCTTCCTGAACCTCATCTACGGTTACACCCTGAAGACCGAAGACACCATCGACGCCATTGAAGAACTGCTGGGCGAAGAATATCTGGATGAAGCTATCATCGAGTACTACACCTTCGAGACCCGCGCCTTCAAGAACGAGGTGGCCTTCTCCTACGAAGCTTACGAAGATGACCCCCACTTCTTCTACCTCTACAACGACGGCAAGCTGACCAAGATCGATGCCAAGTATGATGACGACGAAGAAGTAGAAGCCTGGGTATGGAACGCCATTGCCGAAGGCACCATCATCGTCACCGACGTGGAAATCGTTCTGGCTGACGAAACCACCAAGAACCCCGACACCGGCGCCAACGACGTGGTTGGCATCGCTGCCGCCCTGGCTGTGACCTCCCTGGTTGCCGCCGCCGCAATTTCGATTAAGAAGTAACATTCTTAATACATTCATCTCCGGAGCCCCCGTGTGCCAGCACGGGGGCCCATCTTTTTTAAAAGCATCCCTAAAAGCTATTCCGCAGTCATTCCTCTTTGCTTTCTTGCCGCAACTGTGCTATAATAGGCAAAGCTCCACAATATTCCAAAAACATGGGCCTAGAGCTCAGTTGGGAGAGCGTACGGTTCGCATCCGTAAGGTCGTCGGTTCGATCCCGATTAGGTCCACCAAAGATCTGCCGCAGTTCCGTGGTTCGAATTGCGGCTTTTTTTGTTCGAGAATCAAATCACCGGGAGGATTTTTACATGGAAAACAAAAAAGAACGCAGCACATTCGGCGGCTCCCTGGGCTTTATTCTGGCCGCAGCCGGCAGCGCCGTTGGTCTGGGCAATATCTGGCGCTTCCCCTATCTGGCAGCCAAGGATGGCGGTGGCCTGTTCCTGCTTTGCTACCTCATTCTGGCCCTCACCTTTGGGTTTGCCCTGCTCACCAGCGAAATTGCCATCGGCCGCAAAACCCGCCAAAGCCCCCTTACCGCCTACAAAAAACTTAGCGAAAAATGGGGCTGGATCGGCATTCTGGCCTGTGTCGTTCCCGTCATCATTCTGCCCTACTACTGCGTCATCGGCGGTTGGATCCTGCGCTATCTGGCCGATTTCCTCACCGGAAATGCCGCTTCCACCATCGAAGCCAGCCATTTTACCGGCTTCATCACCGCCCAATGGAGCCCCATTCTCTGGTTTGTTGTTTTTCTGGCAGCCACCGTTTTTGTGGTATACAAGGGCGTAAACAACGGCATCGAAAGACTTTCCACCGTACTGATGCCCATTCTGGTTCTGCTGATCATTGGCATTTCCGTTTTCTCGCTGACCCTCAGCCACACCGATGCTGCAGGCGTTACCCGCACCGGCCTGCAGGGCCTCAAGGTTTACCTGATCCCCAACTTTGAGGGTATGACCTTCAGCAAGCTGCTGAAAGTTATCATCGATGCCATGAGCCAGCTGTTCTATTCCATCAGCGTCGCCATGGGCATTATGGTTGCCTACGGCTCCTATGTAAAAAAAGAGGTAAATCTGGTCAAGTCGGTCAACCGCATCGAATTTTTTGATACTCTGGTTGCCTTCCTGGCAGGTTTGATGATCATCCCCGCCGTGTTTACCTTCCAGGGGCACGAAGGTTTGGCCGCTTCCGGCCCCAGCCTGATGTTCATCTCTTTGCCTCAGGTTTTTGATGCCATGGGCACCATTGGCCCCGTCATCGGCATTCTGTTCTTCCTTATGGTAACCTTTGCCGCTCTTACCTCTTCGGTTTCGCTGACCGAAGCGGTTGTGGCCAGCTTTATGGACAAGTTCCACTGGGAACGCAAAAAGAGCACCATCATCACCGCTGTTCTCTCTCTGGCTTTGGGCCTGTTGGTCTGCCTGGGCTACAACGTCCTCTACTTCGACTTCACTTTGCCCAACGGCCAGGTGGGTCAGGTCCTGGATGTAATGGACTATATCAGCAACTACGTACTGATGCCCATCGTGGCCATTGCCACCTGCATCCTGATCGGCTGGGTAACCGGTCCCAAGACCATCATCGACGAAGTTACCCTGGGCGGCGTCAAGTTCAGCCGCGAAAAGCTGTACACCGCTATGGTCAAGTTTATCACCCCCGCAATCCTGCTCCTGCTGCTGATGCAGTCCTTTGGCATCATCAAGTAAAAAGCCACAAAGAAACGGCTCCGATGAACCTCATCGGAGCCGTTCTTTTTGCAATCGGTCAGAAGCACTTTTTTCGGCGGAGCTTGCGGCAGTTTTCCACCTGTCCACAGTGGTAGCACAGCTCATTTTCACAGCTTCCGCTTTCAAAAAAGCTGCTGATATTGTTCATTGTGGTTTCGGCAATGTTACCCAGAGCCTCGCTGGTCAAAAAGGCCTGGTGGGAGGTAACGATCACATTGGGCATGGTGATCAGCCGGGCCAGGGTATCGTCCGAAACGATATGCCCCGAAAAATCCTGAAAGAAAATATCCGATTCTTCCTCGTAAACATCCAGGCAGGCCGCGCCGACTTTGCGCTCCTTGATGCCCTCCAGCAAAGCTTCAGCGTCGATGAGGGCGCCGCGGGAGGTGTTCACCAGAACGACTCCCTTCTTCATGATTTGGATGGTTTGGGCATTTACCATGTGGTAAGTCTCGGCGGTCAGCGGGCAGTGGAAGGAGATGATGTCGCTTTGGGTAAACAACTCCTCCAGCGAAACATAGTCGATGCCGCTGTCGGCTGCGGGAAAGCGGTCATAGGCCAGCACTTTCATACCAAAACCGCGGCAAATGTCAATAAAGATGCGTCCGATCTTGCCGGTACCTACCACACCCACCGTTTTGCCGTGCAGGTCAAATCCGGTCAGGCCGCTTAGGCTGAAGTTAAAGTCGCGGGTACGATTGTAGGCCTTGTGGATGCGGCGGATGGAGGTGAGCAGCAGGGCCATGGTATGTTCAGCCACCGCATAAGGGGAATAGGCCGGAACATGTACCACATGCAGCCGTCCAAAAGCATGGTCCAGGTCCACATTGTTGTAGCCGGCACAGCGCAGGGCCAGCAGCTTCACGCCGCCCTGGCACAACTTGTCAATGACCTCGGCGTTGACCACGTCATTTACAAAAACGCAGACCACATCGCTGCCGGCAGCCAGATTGACCGTATCGGGGGTCAGACGTGTTTCAAAAAAGCGCAGATGCATCCCCGGGCCCTCATATTTTTCAAAGGATTCCCTGTCATAGGGTTTTGTATCAAAAAATGCGATGTTCATACTTGGTTTCTCCTAAGTTTCCTACTGTGTTTATCTTACCCCAAAACCACGTCCAGAACCATCATCACGGCAAAGCCCACCGCAAAGCACATGGTGCCAATGTGGGAATGCTCCCCTTCCGACATTTCGGGGATCAGTTCCTCCACCACCACATACAGCATGGCGCCGGCGGCAAAGCTGAGCAGATAGGGCAGCGCGGGCAGCACCGCGCCGGCGGCCAGCAGGGTCAGCACCGCGCCGAGGGGTTCCACCGCACCCGAAAGCACACCGTACAGGAAGGCCCTGCCCTTGCCCATGCCCTCGTTGCGCAGGGGCATCGAGATAATGGCCCCTTCGGGGAAGTTCTGGATGGCGATGCCCAGCGAAAGAACGGTGGCCGAAGCGGCAGTTACCCCCACCTCTCCCGAAAGCACACCGGCCAGCACCACACCCACCGCCATCCCTTCGGGCAGGTTGTGCAGTGCCACCGCCAGCATCATCATGGAAGAACGCTTCAGGTTGCAGTTGGGGCCTTCACATTCCTGGCTGTGCATATGCAGATGGGGGATGATGCGGTCCAACAGCTGCAGGAACAAAAAGCCCACAGCCAGCCCCACCACCGCCGGAACAAAAGCCAGCTTGCCCATCTGTTCCGATTGTTCCATGGATGGGATCAGCAGCCCCCAAACCGAGGCCGCCACCATCACACCGGCGGCAAATCCGGTGAAGGCCCGTTCCACCTGGCGGTTCAGTTTATCTTTTACAAACAGCACGCAGGCGGCGCCCAGGGCCGTTCCCGCAAAGGGAATGAATATCTCCTGCAAAACAGTACCGATCATAGTTCTTTCTCCTATATACTGGATTAAACAAATCAACTTTTCTCCTGTTCCTACTATAATTCAATTATCTCCCATTGTCAACAAGCTGTCAAACCACTTTTTCGCTCCTTTTGCAGAATTGCTTTTTTCGAATGCAACGTATAGAATGGTATTATTGCCGGGCAAGGGATCTTGCCCAAGAAAGAGAGGCTTTCCACCATGTTTGAAGAACAGAAAAAGCAAATCCTTGATGCCGCCCTTGAGATCAAAGCCAACCGCCTCATCTCCCTTTCGGGCGGCAATGTGAGCATGCGGGTGGGCGAAAACCGCTATCTTGTCACCCCTTCGGGTATGCGGTATGAAACCATGACCCCCGCCGACATCTGCCTTATCGATGAAAACTGCAATGTGGTCGAGGGCACCCGCAAGCCTTCCTCCGACTCTTCGGCCCTCATTTATATGTTCCGGCACATGCCCCACATCAATGCCATCATCCACACCCACCAGCCCTGGGCCACCGCCGCCGGCTTTGCCGTGGATGAACTGCCCGAGTTCCAGGTCACCATCATCGACGCCTGCCGCAACCCGGTCAAGGTGGCGCCTTTCACCCCTTCTTCGGCCATCGGCATGGGCATTCTGGCCACCGAATATGCCGGCGATTCTTTGGCCGTCATCCTCAAACACCACGGCGTGGTGGCCTTTGGTGCCGACATGGAAGAAGCCCTCTATTCCGCCGTTTATCTGGAAGAAAGCGCCAAAACCTTTGTGCTGACCAAGGCCATGGGCGTCGAAATTCCCCCGCTGGACCCCGAACTGGTCCGCCTGGAAAAGCAGGGCTGGGAAACCTACGGCCAATAACCCCCAAAAGCAAAAAGCCGCATCCAACGGATGCGGCCCTTTTGTTTTACAGCAATTATTCGGTGGTCATAACCTTCTTGGCCTGAGCAATGGCCTTTTCGGCTGCTTCCTTGGTAACAGCCTTGGGAGACTGTCCTTCGGGAACAAAGAAGCCGTCCAGCTGAGCGCAGTCGGCAAACACGGTCATCAGCTTCTTGTGGAAGTGGGAAGTCTGGCGGCAGTTGGCAGCCAGGCTGTTGCCGGTCAGTTCGTTGCCGGTCACCTTCAGGCAAATGCCCTTAACAAAAGTATCGGCAGCACGGTTGGCCAGATGAGCAGCCATGCCGTAGTTGCCGGCGGCCAGTTCAGCTTCGGCCTGGGGGATCATGTCCTTGCCGTCCTGAATCCACTTGGGTGCATCCAATTTAGTTGCCATAACGAAATACCTCCGTTTTAGAAATTAAAGCCTTCGCTTGATATCTTTAATATACACCATCGGGGGGCAACTTTCAATAAAAAATCCTTCTTTTTTCGGCTCCTACTCCAGCCGTATTTCAAACAGGTCGTCAAAGGGGATCTCCTCTTCCACCACCTGCATCAGCCGCAGGCGGCGGTCCACCCGGGCCACCATTCCCGTTTTTTGCCGGTACTGCCCCTGCCGGTAATAAACCACCGTCACCATATGGCCGGGAAGCACCGTCTGCAGCATCCGGTCCAGTTGTTCGGCCATGTCGCTGGATAAAATTTTTCTGGGCTGGAACACCGTTTCCTTCCGGGCCAGTTCCTCGGGCAGCCCCCGCAGGGCCGAAAAAGGGGCAAACTGCTTGGCCCGGTCGGCCACCGTCATTTTGGGTCTTGGTTTATTCTCCACTTTTGTGTCCTCCAATCTGTCGGTTGCGCTCCCGGGCGGTGGCGCCTTCCTCCAGGCTCATTCCCTTCAAAATAGCATTCTTTCCAAATTTCTTTTTGATATCCAGCACCGCGGTCTGCAGTTGGTGGGTGCGGCGCACCTCCCGCTGGTCCACAAACAGGCTGCACTGCTCCGCCCCTTCTTCCACCACATGGTTGCAGGTCACATTCAGCCGGCGGATGGGGTGCTGTGGGTCAACAATGCGGTCAAACAGGGCCGCCGCTGCCGGGATCAGCAATTTGTCGGAATTGCCCGCCACCTCCAGGGTGGTGCTGCCGTGGGCGGCAGGCAGGTGCAGGGCGTTGGAATAGCCCACCATCAGGGTCAGGGAATTGGTCACCACCCCCTTGTCCACCATATCCAGGCAAAGGGCGTCCACCATCTCCTTCAGCACCAGGCGGGCTTCCTCCCGGCCGTAATCCCGCATCAGCACCTGTCCACTGGTCAGGCAATTGGTTTTGGCGCGGTAGTTTTTGATGTCGGCAATGGTGGTGGGTTCCCGGCCCCAGGCGTGGTCGATCAGCAGCTCGGCGTCGACACCGAACAGGCGGTAAAGCAGGTTTTCGGGGGTGTTGGTGATATCCCGCATGGTGTCAATGCCAAAATTGTGCAGCCGGCGGGCGGTGCCGGGGCCTATCCGCCAAAAATCGGTGATAGGCTTGTGGTCCCACAGGGTGCGGTGGTAGCCTTCCTCGTCCAATTCTCCGATAAAGTCTGCGGCATGCTTGGCGGTGATGTCCAGGGCAATTTTGGTCAGATACAAATTGGTACCGATGCCGCAGGCGGCCCGCACCCCCAACTCCCGGAAGATATCCTCCATCATTCGCACCGCCAGTTGACGGGCGGTCATGCCGTAGAGGGTCAGGTAATTGGTCACATCGATGAACACCTCGTCGATGGAGTAAACATGGATGTCATCCCGCGAAACATAGCGCAGGTAAATTTCATAGATCTCGGCCGAATAGTCGATGTACCGCTTCATCCGCGGCGGTGCGATGATATAGTCGATGGTGGGGGGAATTTCAAACATGCGGCAGCGGTTGTGCACCCCCAGGGCCTTCATGGCCGGGGTGATGGCCAGACAGATGGTTTTATCCGACCGCTGGGGGTCGGCCACCACCAGGTTGGTGGTCATGGGGTCCAGCCCCCGGTCCACACATTCCACCGAGGCGTAAAAGGACTTCAGGTCGATGCACAAATATTGACGTTCCATTCCTTTCCCCTCCCCAAATAAGAACATTTGTTCTTATTTATTGTACCACAAAAATTTCCCCGTGTCATCCACCACCGGTTGCAAAAAAATTTCCATCTGCCCCATATCTTGGGTACTACAACCGTCAAATACAATTGACTTTACCCTGTTTCTGACCTATAATTTAAATGTTCGAATTTTATGTGAAAGGATGCGTATCCATAATGAATTCCACTGACAAGCGTTGGGAACAATTGGCCTCCTCTCTGGTCAACTATTCCTTTAAGATGAAGCCCGGCGAAAAGATGATGATCGCCATGCACGAAATTGAGACCTATCCCCTGGCTCTGGCCGTTTACGGCGAGGTCGTCAAGGCCGGCGGCTACGCCCAGATCCAGTTCCTCAGCGAAGCTTTGAAGCACAAGGTGCTCAAGTACGGCACCGACGAACAGATCGGCTGGGTACCCGAAATCGAACTGGCCGGCATGGAATGGGCCGACTACTACCTGGGCCTGCGCGGCGCCTTCAACCTGGATGAATGCTACGACATTCCCGCCGAAAAGGTAGCCCTTTACCAGAAGGCCATGGGCGTTGTTTCCACCGCCCGCTGGAAGAACACCAAGTGGGCTCTGGTTCGTGTTCCCAACGAACATTTTGCCCAGCAGGCCCATGTCAGCTACGAAAAGATCATGGATATGTTCTTCGAATCCTGCACCCTGGATTGGGAAGAACATGTAGCCTACTACCAGCGCATTGCCGATATTCTGGATCAGGGCAACCACCTGCGTCTGGTTGGCGAAAGAACCGACCTGGAATTTGAATACGGCGGAAACAAGTGGGTGGTTATGGACAACACCACCAACATCCCCGACGGCGAATTCTATGTCACCCCCAAGTGGAACACCGTAAAGGGCCACATCTACTTCGAATTCCCCGCCACCCTGGGCGGCCGTGTCATCAACGACCTCTATCTGGAATTCAAGGACGGCGAGGTCTGCAAGACCGAAGCTTCCACCAACCTGGATTACGTCAACATGATCCTGGATGTTACCCCCAAAGTGCGCCGCATCGGTGAATTTGCCTTTGGCACCAACCCCGCCATCGACATCTGCACCACCGATATCCTCATCGACGAAAAGATCAAGGGCAGCATCCACATGGCTCTGGGCCGCCCCTACGATGGCAACTACGACTGCCCCATCCACTGGGATATTGTCAAGGATACCCGCAAGAACGGCAAGGTCTACATCGACGGCAAGCTGGTCTTCGAAAACGGCGAATTCCTCATCTAACTCCCATCCGCAACCCCAAAGCCCTCCGCAGCGGCAGCTCCCTTCGGAGGGCTTTTTGCTAACCTGAAACGACAGGAGGAACAAACATGGCAAAAAAATATTTGTTTGGTTTTGATATCGGCACTTCCGAATCCAAGGGCACCATCTGCGACCAGGACGGCAACGTGATCGCCACCGCTGCCAGCGCCCACAGCCTCAAAACTCCCCACCCCGGCTGGGCCGAACACGACCCCATTAACGACTGGTGGTACGATTTCAAAAAAATCACCGCCGAACTGCTGGAAAAAAGCGGCGTTGACCCCAAGGACATCGCCGGCATCGGCGTAAGCGCCATCATGGCCGCCATTACCCCTGTGGACGAGAAGGGCAACCCCCTGCGCAACGCCATCCTTTACGGCATCGACACCCGCTGCCAGGCCCAGGCCAAGGAACTCAACGAGACCATTGGCGAAGAGACCCTGAAGGAATGGTTCGACACCACCCTTACCATCGAACATTTTGGCCCCAAGATTTTGTGGATCAAGCGGAACGAGCCCGAAGTGTTTGCCAAAACCAAGCAGATCACCATGGCCTCCGGCTTTGTCAACCTCAAGCTGACCGGCGTGAATGCCGTGGACATCTATTCGGCCACCTCGGCCCTGCCCATGTATGACATGACCACCGACACCTGGGATGACGCCCGCTGCGCCTATGTTTGCCCCAAGGAGATGCTGCCCAAGGTCTGCAAGACCTACGACATCATCGGTGAAGTTACCGCCGAGGCCGCTGCCGAAACCGGCCTGGCCGCCGGCACCCCCGTCATCTGCGGCACCACCGACGCCGGTGCCGAGGCTGTCAGCGTGGGCGTTGTGGAACCCGGCGACACCATGCTCATGTACGGCTCCACCATGTTCTTCATCCATGTGCTCAAGGAGATGGTAAAGGGCGCCTACGGCAAATACACCATCGACGGCCCCTACGCCTTTGCGGGCGGCATGGCCACCACCGGCAGCCTGACCCGCTGGCTGCGCGACACCACCGCCCCCGATCTGCTGGCTCAACAGGAAGCCGGCGGCGAAAACGCCTACGCCGCTCTGTTTGCCGAGGCCAGGGACATCCCCGCCGGCAGCGACGGCCTGCTCTGCCTGCCCTACTTTTTGGGCGAACGCATGCCCATCCAGGACCCCAACGCCAAGGGCATGTACTTCGGCCTGAACCTGCACCACACCCGCGGCCACCTGGTAAAGGCCGCCTTTGAGGGCATGGGCTTTGGTCTGGACCAGAACCTGTCCATGCTGCGCAGCTATGGCGCCACCATCGGCACCGCAACCGCCGTGGGCGGCGGCACCAAGACCCCCCTTTGGATCCAAACCGTCAGCGACATCACCGGCGTGCGCCAGCAGGTGCCCGAAGTTACCGTGGGTGCCTCCTATGGCGATGCTTTGATGGCCGGCCTGGCCGTCGGACTCATCGAATCCCCCAAAAAGATCAAGGAAATGATCAAAATCAAGTATGTCACCGAGCCCAACCCCGATACCGCCGCTGTTTACAACAAGTACCGTCCCATCTTCAAGGAACTGTACCAGCGCAACAAGGACCTGATGCATCAACTGCCCTAAGCTAAAATAAAAATCCCCTTCCTTTCGAAGGGGATTTTTTGTTGTTCTTATTCGGTTTTGATGGCATCAAAGGGTTCGGCCAAACTGCTTTTTCACCGGCTCAAGGGCCCGCAGCAGCACCCAGGTCACCACGATCTCCACCGGCACCATGATGGCATACTGGATCAACCGGCTGCCCAGCAAACCAAGGTAGGGGCTGCCATACAGTACCGAGATCCAGAAACTGTTGACCACAAGCCCCAGCACAAGCTGGTTGAACAGAACGGCGGCGCACACCCGCCACAGGCTCTGGCGCTTGTGCAGCAGCCAGCCAAAAACCGCGCCGGTCAGGGCGGCGGTCAGGGTGAAGCCGGGGAAATAGGCCCCGATGGGAAACAAAATGGCTCCCACCAAGTCAGAAATGCCGCCCACAAGGGCACCCGCCAATGGCCCAAACAGGGCCCCGGCCAGCATCACCGGCACAAAGGCAAATCCTATTTTTTGGTTCCACACCGCGTAGGAAAGATGGCGGGAAAGAACGATCTGCATGGCTGTCAGAATGGCCACCATCACCATCAGACGAACCGAAATGCGGGGACGAGCTTTGTTTTCAGACATAATAAAAAACCTCCCTCCGGCGCGGCAAACAAACCGGTCCTCCCCCGCAGGAAGGGCCTTTTGTTCAGCACGCCTGTTTACGGCGTTGCCACGTGGATGAGAGATATTCTCAGGTGGCAGCGGATGCGAAAAAGCACCGCGGGGCTTTGCCCCTTCGTCCTGCGGCAACTTCCCATCCGCAGGCACTTAACGCGCTTTTTCTACTCTGTCATTAGACTTTTTCAGCCGGAACATCGGAATATCCTTTGTTCTAGCTACAGTATACCCCTTTTGTTCCCGTTTGTCTTTAGTTTTTGCAAAAAAAATCCCCCGATTTTGTGGTCGGGGGATTTTTAACAGCAAACTTACTTGCCTTCAACGATATCGCGGGTGTCGCGGGCGATCATCAGTTCTTCGTTGGTGGGGATCAGCCATACCTGAACCTTACTGTCTTCGGTGGAAAGCAGGGTTTCCTTGCCGCGGACATTGTTGGCTTCGGCGTTGAACTTCAGGCCCATCCATTCCATGCCGGCGCAAACGTCGGCGCGAACAGAAGCGTCGTTTTCGCCAATGCCGCCGGTGAATACGATGGCGTCAACACCACCCATGGCAGCGGCATAGCCGCCAACAAACTTCTTGATCTGGTACTTCTGGATTTCAACAGCCAGGGCAGCGCGTTCGTTGCCTTCGGCGGCAGCCTTTTCCAGGTCGCGCTGGTCGCTGGTAAAGCCGGAAACACCCTGGTAGCCGGACTTCTTGTTCAGCATGTTGACAACTTCGGCTGCGGTCATGCCTTCCTTGTCGGCCAGGAAGCTTACGATGGTGGGGTCAATGTTGCCGGAACGGGTACCCATGATCAGGCCTTCCAGAGGAGACAGGCCCATGGTGGTGTCAATAACCTTGCCGCAGTCGATGGCAGCAATGGAGGAACCGTTGCCCAGGTGGCAGGTGATGACCTTCATATCCTTCTTGCCGGTGATTTCGGCCAGACGGTTGGAAACAAAGCGGTGGCTGGTGCCGTGGAAACCATAGCGGCGGATACGGTACTTTTCATAGTATTCGTAGGGGATGGGGTAGATGTAGGCCTTGGCGGGCATGGTCTGATGGAAAGCGGTATCAAATACGCCAACCATGGGAACATCTTCGCCAAAAACTTCCTTACAAGCCTTCATACCGGTCAGTCCGGGAGGGTTGTGCAGGGGGGCCAGGTCGGCCAGATCATCCATGGTCTGCATCATTTCTTCGTCAATGATTACAGAAGAGGAGAACTTTTCGCCGCCGTGTACGGCGCGGTGGCCAATGGCCGAAACTTCGTCCAGGCTTTCAATGACCTTGCCTTCGCCGCTGGTCAGAACCTTGGTCAGTTCTTCAAAGGCTTCCTTGTGGGTGGGGAAAGCCACTTCGTAGGAAAGTTCCACACCGGTGCTGGTCTTGTGGGTGATTTTACCGTCCATGCCGATACGTTCGCACAGACCCTTGGCAATCGCTTCTTCGGTAGCCATATCAATGAGCTGATACTTCAGCGAAGAACTGCCGGCATTGATTACTAATACCTTCATTTTTGTTCCTCCAAATCGTTGTTTGTGGCATTGCGCCCGGGCGGCGCCCCTGCCCATACAGATATATTTTAGTACATATCTTGCAGCAATTCAAGAACAACCGCCCAGTTTTTGCGTAGAAATCTGCGTCACCGCTTCTTTTTCTTTCTCCAGCCCAGCGCAGCCACGGCTGCCCCGGCACCAGCTGCGGTCACAACAGCCACCGCGCCTCCAATTCCCCGGGGCTTTTCCCCTTGCGCAGGTGCTGTCAGGTCATCCTCCGGAGTGGTCTGTGTGTCGGCCCGTTGGGGCAAGGCTGCTTCCTCCGGTGGGGCTTTCTCTGCCGCAGGGGGCAGGGTCTCAGGCTCCGGCTGGGCCAAAGGTGTTTCTTCCACGGGGGCAACGGTCATATCGGGGGCCGGAACGATTGCGTCGGCCCTTTCCCGGTTCTTTTCTTCCACCTTGTCCTCGGGCTTCTCCTCCTTTGGCCGGTAAGAACCGCCCGAAGGCACCGGCTGGTACCGCAGAGCCACCGTCTTTTCGGCAAAAATTTCCCCGCTGTCGATCCGCAGAGCCACACTTTGGTTGCCACTGCCTGTAATGGTCAACATTCCTGTCGCGGGGTCAACGCTCACCCCGTCTGCCGCCTGGGTCAGGCTCCATACCACATTTTCGACAGCCATCTCCTCACCATACTGGTTGTGCCCAAGGGCTGTGTACTGTTGGGTGGTCGTTCCGCCCGAAACCTTCACCGTTTCCTCCCCGATGATCTCCAGCCTGGTCAGGCGGTCGGCCTCACGGGTCAGGGCAAGGCTTCTTTGGTCGGTCAGTTGCCGCCCCTCCAGGGTGCAGCCGATTTTCAAAATCATTTCTCCCGCCCGGGCCGACGGATGCAGAATCAGCTTCCAGCCGTTTTCGCTTTGGGTCAGCCCGGTTCCCTCACCGCCCTCGGCGGTACAATCAAAGGCTTGGTCAAGCCGTTCTTCGCTGCCGTCGTCATACAGCACCCAGGCTGCCACGGTGTACTCCGCGGTGGTTCCAGCATAGGGCACCGCCGCCGTGGTGACGGATCCGTTTTGGCTGTTCAGCACCCGCAGGTCAAGCCCGGTGGGCGCTTTGGGCTCGGTTTTGGCAAAGGTGATGCGGATAAAGCCTTCTTCCAGCACGGCGGTGTAACGCCCGCTTTCCAAATCCTCCACCGTCACCGCAAGGGTTTGGTCCAAGGTATAGTACTCATGCAAAACATAGGGGATGGACAGGGCATAGGCCGTGTCGGCGGCAAATTTTCCCCCAAAATTGGGTTCGGGCGACCACACCGCCTGTCCATTCTGGACCGGTCCTTCCGAAAGGGTATAGTCGCAGTCGGGCATTTGGTATTTTGCCGGGGCCTCCAACCCACTTACAACAATTTGGGTCAGCAGGCCGTCATAGTCGGCATCGCCGGGAAGAATGGGAGTTATGACCACGCTTTGCCCGGTTTTCCAGCTTCCCACCGCCGGGTGGGTCTGGCCTTGTCCGTTTTCTATGATGTTCAGCACAGCATCGGTCACGGCAAATTGGGCCGTTCCACGGGCGGTCTTTTTGGCGGCAAATTCGATCACCGCCATGGGGCCGCTCAGTTCCCGGTTCGCCCCAACCTGCCCATTGGTCTTAAAAGTAATCTCGCCATTTTTGGCATCCACCCGGGCCACTGCCCCCAACTCTCCGGGGGAGCCTGCGGTGTCAATGCTCTTCACCTCAAACAGTTCCGGGTCATATTTCACGGTGAACTGGTAGCCCGAAAGCCCGCGGAAGCCGTCCTCCAGCGCCACTGTCAGGCTGACCCTTTCCCGGGCGCGGATGGCATTATCAGACAGGCTCAGGTCCACCTGCCCCACAATGCCCGCCCGGCGGCAAAGATAATCGGCAAATACCCGGCAGGCCGCTTCTTCTATTTTTGCCAGGGTTTCGGTATTGCTTTCAAATACATAAGCGTTTTTCAATGCTCCAATTGTCCGGTTTCCGCTGTACGCCCCATGGATGGCCCGTCCTATCTGCTGGCGGGTGGTGCTGCCGCTCAGGCGGTTCTGCAAAAAGAGTTCCGCCCGGTCGGCTTCCGAAAGGCCTGCGGTAAAATACCCCCGCAGCACCAGCTCCAGCTCGCCCGTGGAATATCCGTCCCCGATGGCCTTCATCAGGTTAACGCCATCCAAATCGGCAAACAGCCGGGCCTGGCTGTAACCCGCGTCCTTTGCAAAATAGCCTTCTTCCAGCACAGGGACGATCTCCTCCGCCGTTCCGCTCAGGTTGGCAGCATCGGCCGCCTTTACCAGCTCCAACAGGCCGCCCGCCCAGCCGTCGGCTTCAGCGGCACCGGGGTCCCCGCTGTTTTGATGGATGGACGCCATCACCCCAAAAAGATATCCCAAATCGGCCCGCTGGCCGTTGGGCAGGGTGAATATTCCCGGCTCTTTCAGTGCCGTCACCTCAAGGTATTCCTCCAATGGTGTATTCCAAACGGCGTTGAATTCCTCTTCCTTTTGGGCTACATAGTCACCAAAGCTTTGATCTGCTTCCCTTCCGCTTATGTACCCTAAAATCAGGCCAAGGGCATCCGCCCCGGAATGGCCGGAGCAATAAAGATTTGCCAGTTCCTCCAGCCTGGCAAGACTGGCGGTAAATTCCCCATAGCTTTCCAGCTTTGGGCCGCCCTGCAAAGCGGGGATCGATGCCTTGGTGGTGTGGTCACACCGGGTGCAGGCCTGATAGGGTGCCCACCCGGCCTGCGTATAGGTGGGGTTGCTGCCTTCGTGATCCTTAAGGTCGTGTCCTGTCTCTTCGATGAGATAGGCCGAGTTATCCTCCACGCCGTTTTGGGCATTCTCCGCAGACTCCGGAGCAAAATACAGGCCGCAGACCGAACACTGCCAATGTTCTTTGCGCCCCTTTTCGGTACAGGAGGGTGGCTGCGCGGTATATTTTACAAACTGGTGTCCCTTGGCCGAACCTGTATCTGTAACGGTCTCGGTGGCATCGCAGCGGCCGCACTTTGCCGTTTTGGTGCCGTCGACGGTGCAGGTAGCGTTGTGGTCCGAAGCATAGTTGGTAAAGCTATGCCCCAAGGCGCTTACTTCATCATCCCTATAGCTATCACCACATTTGCTGCAAGTATAGGTGGTATACCCCGCATCGCTACAGGTTGGTGCGGTCACTGCCGATGCATAGCTGTGGCCCACAGCATCCGTTTCGCCATCGATATAACTGTCACCGCACTTGCTGCATGTATGGGTGGTATATCCTGGATGTGTGCAATCGGGAGGGGTCACAACGATCCCATAGCTATGCCCCTTAGCCGAACCGGTATCTGTAACGGTGTCGGTGGCGTCGCAGCGGTCACACTTTGCCGTTTTGGTGCCGTCGGTGGTGCAGGTGGCATTGTTATCCGAATCATAGTTGGTAAAGCTGTGCCCCAACTCATCGGCTCCTGGTGTGGTGTAGCTCTCTCTGCAGCTGCTGCAGATGTGGGTGATATAGCCCGCATCGGTACAGGTGGGAGGCGTCTCAGTTCCCGCATCTGTTGAGGTATGGCCCGGAGCAGGTATTACTTCCTGTGCCGCCAAAACAATATTGCAAACCGAGCAATGTTTCCCTTCGGTCAGTCCGGGGGTAGTACAGGTGGCGGGCACCGCCTCGTCGATCACCTCAGTGTGGCCCAGAGCAGAAATTATATTATCTTTATAGCTATGTTCCTCTTCGCAAGAGGTGCAGGTATAGGTGGTATAGCCTTCCTCGGTGCAGGTGGGGGCGGTCACCACAGGCACATAGTTGTGCTC
>JAGAPB010000105.1 GCA_017847995.1 Oscillospiraceae bacterium | reverse complement strand
CTGATCCAGGCCCGGCCACAGATGGAGGGCAAAAATGGCCTCCACCCCGTATTTTTTAAAGAGTTTGGTGGCGCAGATGGCCTTGGCCGCGCCGGTGGTCTCCTCGGAAGGCTGGAACAGCAGCAGCACATTTTTCTTCATGCCCTCGGCGCCATTGAGCCGCCGGGCCAGCTCCAGCAAAATGGCCATATGGCCGTCGTGGCCGCAGGCGTGCATGACCCCGGGATGCCGGGAGGCAAAGGGAAGCTTTGTTTTTTCCCGAATGGGCAGGGCATCCATCTCTGCCCGGAAGGCAATGGCCTTGGGTGCGCCAAAATCAAAATAGGCGCACAGCGCCCCCTCCAGAGGCGAAAACACCCGGCAATCCAGGTCTTTTAAAGCCTCCTGCAGGTAGGCAAGGGTCTTGGGCAAATTGCGATCCAGCTCCGGGATCTGATGAAGGGCCCGTCTGTCCTGAATGATAGTCATGAATATCAGCTCCTGCTCATATTTTGTGCAAATATTATACGATACTTTCAGGGCGCTGTCAATTTCGGGTTTCAAAAGGGGCTGTAGCAAAAGTCCCTGGAACCGGCTTTTGCCTGTTCCAGGGTCTTTCTGTTATGTGGTATACTTTAACTGCCATGAAAAAGAACACCAACAACACAGATGATTACACAAACAGCTCACAATATTGCTGTTTATACAACTTTGAAGGGTAAATTCAGAGCCGCAGCAATTTTTGTTTTGCTGCGGCTCCTTTTGTCTATTCGCAGATCTCCAGCCTGGGAGATTGCAGAATACCTGTGGGAACGGTTTGGTATTCGTAGGCATAGAGGTCGCCCTTGGGGAAGAAGTATTTGCCCCCCATATAAACATCGTTTGAAATGTTGTGAAGGCTGGCAAAGGAGTTGTGGCGGGTCAGTACCGCAGTAACGGTAACGGTGTGCTTGCCTTTGGAAAGCTTGCCCAGGTCCAGCCGATAGGGGGCAAAAACGATCCGTCCAATATCCGTGCCATCCAGTTTTACATTCAGAAGGGCACCTCTGTAATTTTGCGCGGTGATCTGCACATTGGCATCCTTCTCCAACGCAAACGGCAATTGGTAGTCTACGGCAGCGCCATAGAAGGGCATGCCCATGTGGCGCAGGTCACCAAAGGGTAGTTTGCGGGAAGGCGGCAGAAGGGTACACGCGATGCCCCTGACGGTTACATCAAAATCACCCAGCAGGAACATGTTTTCCAGACTTTCCCGTTTTCCGAAGGGAACTTTTACGGTGATCTCATGGGTGCCGGCTGTTAATTGCGGCAGTGGTGTGGTTACGATCATGCGGTCGGTATAATAGCCGTTTACGGTCTTTGCTATTTCTTTACCGTCGACCCATATGGTTTCCGCAGCTTCATAAGCAAGTCTGGTATGCACATCAAATGCAGTATTGACGCTAAATTTCAGCCAGACATATTGGTTGCAGTTTTCACTTGGGATACACCAGGGCTGCAGATCCTGGCCAGTAGCTTTGGGGTAGCCATATTTCTTGCGTAAAGCGCTATCGATGATCCGTATTTCATCGATGGGGAAGAAGGTTTCTCCGTTTTCCGACCACTGGGCCATATCCAGCAGCATCACATTATCTTCTGTTCTGTGAACGGCAACAGCAGTCTTAAAATCCATGACTTTGGATGCTTTTTTACGATTGGCAAGAAGATCAAAACCAAAAGCGGAGCCGGAAGCAGTTGCCGGTTCCAGTTTCAAAAGCAAAGAGTCGCAGGCATATAGCCTGGCCTTGATTCTGGTGCCGGCTGGGGTAATTTCAAAGGGAACGGGGCAGATATTTCCTGTAAGGGTATCGAAAAGGGTTGGTCTCCAATTTCCACGAATTGTGATGCTGATTTCCTTACCGTCCATTTCGGGGAAGGTGCCTTTTTTGCCTGTTTTTTCGGGTCGAACCGCGGTGGCAAGGAAGAGCCACCGATTCTCACCGTCATTGCGCATTTGGTAGATCCAGTCATTGCCGCGCTGACCATTGGCCAGACGGATCTCAACGCTCCGTTCCTCTTCCAGTGCGGTCATCAGATCGGTCTTTTTGAAAGGAATGCAGCACGAAGCGGAAATTAACGCAAACAGCGGATCGCCGGAAGCGGGAACGGCCGCATCCACAAAGCTGGGTGGCGCACCCAAAAACAGAACTTTACCGCCACGGTTCTTAAAATCCAAAAGGACCTTTACCGTAGATGCACGGATCGTTTCCATACCGGAAATGATTACCGTTTTATACTGCATATGACCCACATGAAGACGGTTGTCCTTTGAGGCGATAAACTGGTGGGGCAGGGAGCTTTCGTTCAGGTAATCGAAATCCAGGCTGTTGTAGAGCAGCCACTTGTAGGTGGTTTCGAAGGTTTCGATCAGCTGCGCACGCATATCGGCTGTGCGGTCTTCGGCCCCGTAGTATAGCCAGTTGCTTTCCACCGGATGGATCACGGCAATGTCAACGGCAGGTGTTCCGCGGGTCATAGCGGTATGAACACGGGCGTAGTGATCCTCAAGATAGGTGTAGTCCTTGTACCAGGGGGATTGATAGCTGAAGGTTGCAGGGTAATCCCGCTTGGCACTTCCCCGCATGCTGTACCAGCTCAGGTGCGGTGTGCGAATGGAAACACCCAATGCGGCTTGCCAGTCGCCCTGTAATTTGTGCCGGCGGAAATCGAAGTTCCAGCCAGTCACACCGTAAAGCTCGCTGATCATGGCCTCGCGGCCTTCCTGGTGAACGATGGATTGAACCTGCTTGGCAATATTGAGTTGCAGCAGATCCATAATCAGATCCATGCCGGGAATGTCGAAATGGCGATAGAGGCGCATATGATCGGCCACGGATGCGGTTTGGGTATTGAAATGGTTTTCGCCGAGCAAATGGCCGGTCAGAAGCAGCCCGTGTTCTTTGCACCAGTTATGATAAGGGATCATGTAGGCATCCACTGTTCGCTGTGCACGATGGTCGTGATAGAAATATCGTGCCTGGGAAGGGGCGTTATCAGGCAGCTGCCAGACCAACTCAGGAAGATGCGGGATGATATTGTAGCCGTAAGCAGCTTGGAATGTTTCGGGGAAATCGGGCGTCCAAGCGATCAGAGCATCCTCCAAATCATGGGAAAATGCCTTGGGATTTGCCCGGTAATGGCGAGGCTCATCTGTAAATACGG
>JAGAPB010000104.1 GCA_017847995.1 Oscillospiraceae bacterium | reverse complement strand
CCCTTGTTAAAGGGCGGGGAATGCCTATGGCATTGGTCCACCACCGACCGAGCCGACAGGCGAGACCTGTCTGCGGAGCAGACTGGGGGATTGCTGGCAGAGACTGACAATTTTTAGCGTAATTTGGGCGATTGCCGAAGGCTTTTCAACCCCTCCGCTTCGCTTGCGCTCAGCACCTCCCCTTACACAGGGGAGGCTTTCAATAGAAAAAAGGCCCCCTGTCTTTCAGGGAGCCTTTTTGGCGTTCAGCAGTGCTTATAGTTTTTTAGCTGTTCCAGCCGCTGGCGGTATTCCTCGTGGGTCAGGTGGCCGGCCTTCAGCAGGGTATCCAGCTGATCTTTGGCCCGCACCGGGTCGTAGCCGGCCTGGCAGGCGGTGGGATAGCTGGCGGTGTTGGTGGCGGGGTCATAGACCTGCTTGGCCACTGGGCGGCTGTGGAGCTGCCGCTGGGGCATTGGGACCCCTTTGGCGCGGTTTTTCACCACACCCTTATAGATGACGGCAAAAACGATCAAAAAGGGAATGAAAAAGGTGATGACGGCCGAAACAAAAATTGCTACATTTGCCATAAGTTCAACCTCCTTTGGGTGGTTGTACCCTTATTCCCCTTAACCCCAAACGTTGGGCTGCTTGTGGTTGGGTCTGCTGGTGATGCTGTAGGGCGAAACCGTTTCGCCGGGACGCAGCAGGCGGGCCATGACTACAAAGCGCTGGTTGCTGGTTTGGCCATAGGCACGGGTGCAGGTGGAAAGGGTGAGGATCTTATCCGAGCTGTTTACGTCCACATCAAACTTGTGGCGGCTGCGGCGGATGGCCTCGTCGATGATATTCTGCCCGCCCGAAGTGCTGATGTAGTTAAAGCCGACCTCGGTGTAGAAGCAGGCGAAGATCTTGAAGGTCATATTGGCATCTTCGGTGGAGTAATAAATATAGGGATTGGCCTGGGCGGTGGAAAGGTGATGGTAGCCGGTAAGCTGGGCAAACATCTGGTCGTTGGGGCTGGCAATGCGGGGATTGGCCGAAACATTGGTCCAGTTGTGGCCGTACAGCACGGTGTTGTTGCTGATCTGGCTGCTGGTGCCGAATTTGGTGTTGCCGTTGGTCCAAACAACGCCCATATGGCTGCTTTCCTTGTAATAGCCCCGGTGGGTGTAGTAGTTGACGTCGGGGTGGTAGCAAACGGCGTAGTTGATGTTGGTGCCGGGAACACGGATCCAGGCGCGGATATCGTCGTTTACGGTGCGGCGCCACTGGCGTGCCAGGGCGCTGTAGTCGCCGGCCGAGGTCTGGTTAAAGGCGGCGGTGGCGGGGGCTGCGGCAGGGGCAGCTTCTCCGGTTTCCTCCTCGATCAGGGCGGCGCGCTGCCGGCTGGCTGCTTCCAGTTGTTCCATCAGCAGGTCGGATGTGGGGTTCAGCCCGGCAATGCCGTCGGGCTCCTCCTCCAGGGGAGTAAAGACCAGTTCTTCGGTCTGGGCGGCGTCCTGTTCGTCGGCAGCCACAATGACCCTTTCGGCCCCGGCGGCGGCCAGCATGGGCTGGGGTGCCAGAAGAGCCTGGGGGTGGGCGCAGCCGCACAGGAAGGCGGCGCAGAGCAGCAGTGCCACAAGGGTGCGCAGTGTTTTGTTAGGCATGGGGGAATCATCCTCCTTCAAAAAATGCGGAAAAACCGCAGAAAAATACGCATCGGTTCAATTTATTATATTACCATAATTTTGAGCCGATGAACAGCACTTTTTTCCAGAGGATGGGACAAAAAAGCGGCGGGATAGCCTCCCACCGCTTATGGTTTTATCTTTACCGTCCAAACAGCCGGGCTAGGGGAGCCACTACCTCGGAAAGGTCGCGGATGGCGGTGTTCAGGGTCTCGATGTCCAATTGCTCCAGCTTGGCGGCGCCCTGGGTCAGGCTTTGCTGGGCCGATGCCATGGTGTCGTTGAGCCCTTCCACAGTGGACTGGATATCCACAGCGGCCAACTGGCTGGAAACAAGGGTCAGATCCTCGGCGGCGGTGTTTAGCTGGCCGATGACCGGGCTGACCCGGACATACAGCAGCAGCACCAGGGCAAGAATGGCGACGCAGGCAATGGCGGCAATGGTCATCATGATGGCCTGGCGTTTGGCACAGCGCTGCTGGGTTTGGGCGGTCTGTTCCAGTTTTTCCAGCAAGGCGGTCATTTCGGTGGTTTCGTTCATGGCAATGCTCCTTTCGTCACAGGGGTGTTTCTGCTTTCAGTATAAAAGTTCGTACAGCGGAAAACAAGAAAAACAGGGTGCTTTTACCCTATAAGTGGCAAAAAACGCCCCAAATGATGCAAAAATCCCCCGAAGGGTTTGCACCAACGGGGGACTTGTTGTTTCAAACTTTTTGCTTAGAGCTCGATCTTGCCGTAGAGGTGGATCTGCTGGTCCTCCAGACGCTTGGGCTCCCGCTTTTCGATGACGGGGGCGATGGTGGACTTGCTGGCAGCTTCCTCGGCGGTGTTGATCACCTTGCTCTGGGGCTTGCTTTCGGTGTGGGCGGGGCGTTCGCCGCGGCCACGACCACCACGGCCGCCACGGCTGCCATGTCCACCGCGGCTGCCGCTGCGGCGGTTTTCGCCGCCCTCGCTGCGGGGGCCGGGCAGGGTGGACTTGATGACCACACGGCGGTTGGGTTCTTCGCCAATGGAAGAGGAGGTGGCGCCGCGAACCTGAGAAACGGCGGCATGGATGATGCGGCGTTCATAGGGGTTCATGGGCTCCAGGGTCTGGCTTTTGCCGGTGCGCACAGCCTGCAGGGCCAGCTTGCGGGCCAGGGCTTCCAGGGTGCGTTCCCGCTTTTCGCGGTAGTTGCCGCTGTCGATGGTAATGCGCAGATAGTCGCCCTCCATGCGGTTGGCAACCAGGCCGGAAAGGTACTGCAGGGCGTCCAAAGTTTCGCCCCGGCGGCCAATGACCACGCCCAGGTCGGGCCCGGAAAGGGTAAAGCGCACCCCGTTTGCGGTAAAGCGGGGGGTGATGACGGCGTCGGCGGCGCCCATGGCGGCCAGCACCGATTTTACATATTCGCTGACAGCTTCGGCCTTGGCCAGCATCTGTTCGTCGGGTTCAATGGTGGGTTCTTCTTCCCGCTGAGTCTGCTTGGGCTGCTCGGCCTGGGTGGCGGCAGCTTCGGCATTGGCGGAGCCGGTTTTTTTGCGGCGGCGGTTGCGGCGGCGCTTTTCCTTGTGCTCGCCGGCTTCCTTGGCAGGGGCTTCCTCGGCTACGGGGTCGGCTGCCACACGGATGCCCACATTGGTCTTTTCGGGGGCGGGATCGGCCACTTCAATAAAGACACGAACCTTGGCGGGAACGCTCTTCAAACCGAAAAACTTTTTGCTGGGCATATCAATGATTTCAAAATCGGCATCGCTGCGGTCAACGCCCAGCAGCAAACAGCCGCTGTCAATGGCGTCTTCCACGGTTGCGCCGGTTTGTATGATCTCTTTAATCAAGATGATACCTCCAAAACGGTACAGTTCGCCTCTTGGTTGGGCGAAAGCTTATTTCTTCTTCTTGTCGTCTTCGGGCTTCTGGAAGCATTCGGGATAGTCGCCGTACTTTTCGGCGTCGCGCTTGCGGGCGGCCTGCAGCTTCTGGCGGTCAATTTCCTTCTGGGAAAGGGCGCTGGCGGCATGCTCCATGCCCTGTTCCTTCAGCAGCTTGCGGGCGGCGATCTTTTCCTGGCGCTCCCGTTCCTTGCGTTCTTCTTCTTCGGCGGTGATCTTGGCGGCCATTTCGGTGGGGTTATAAACCTTGTTCAAAATGAGGGACTGGATCATCATGACCAGGTTGGAAATGATCCAGTAGATGCCTACACCGGCGGGAACCTGCAGGGTGAACCAGGCCATCATCAGGGGCATCATGACCATCATGGTCTTCATGGTGCCGGCACCGGTGCTGTCGTTGCCGGTGGCCTTCATGCTGATCCAGCTGGAAAGGAAGGAGGTGACGCCGGCCAGAATGGGGATGAGGATGAGAACATTGAGGGCCAGGGTGGGCTTTTCGCCCAGGTTGAGGCCCAGGAATTGCAGGTCGATGGAAGTACACTGGTTGATCAGGTCCTGGCCAAGGGCGGCAAAGGCGGAAGGATCCTTCTGCACAGCGCCAACCATGGTGATCTGGGCGGAATATTCCTTGGTGTTGGCCAGCAGGCCCATGTCAACGCCCATGTTCAGCAGGGGGGCAATGGCCTCGGCAGAAAGGCGGGCGATGTGGGTCAGGGGCTTGTAGATAACGTCGATCAGACCGAACAGGATGGGGAACTGGATGAGCATGGGGGTGCAGCCCGACATGGGGTTGTAGTTTTCGCGGGCGTACAGGTTTTCCAGCTCCTGCTGCATCTTTTCGCGGTTGTTGGCATACTTGGTCTGGATCTCGATGATCTTGGGCTGGATGAGCTTCATCCGCACGGTGGACTTCTGCTGCTTGATGGAGAAGGGCAGCAGGATGAGTCTGGTCAGCAGGGTGAATAGGATCAGGGCCAGTGCGTAGGAAGGCAGGATCTTATAGCACAGCCACATGATCCAGCCCAGAGGATAACCGAAAATAGAATAGATAAATTGCATCATGGTAGGACGACCTCCGATGTATTTTCAGGATGTTCCTGGGTTTTTCGTTGTCAGGCCTTCCGCCAGGGTGTAAAGCGGAAGGTTTCGGGTACCGGATCATAACCGCCCCGGCAGAACGGGTTGCAGCGCAGGAGCCGCCAGCCGGTCAGCAGCGCGCCCCGGATAACACCATAGCGGGAAAAGGCCTGGATGGCGTATTCCGAACAGGTGGGGCGAAAGCGACAGGCGTCGGGCAGCAACGGAGAAAGAAAGCGCTTGTAAAATTTGAATAGTCCGATGAACAGATACTTCACGCCTCGGGAGCCTCCTCCCGGGCAGGGTCAGGCTGCAGCAGACCCAGTTTGGTCAACTGTTTTTCCATCACCCGCAGCACCTGCTGCATGGTGCAGGTGCAGGTCTGGCTGCGTGCCACAAACACGATATCCCACCCTGTGGGTACCATGCGGGGCCGCAACTGACGAAAGGCCGCCCGGATGACCCGCCGCGCACGGTTGCGCTGCACGGCGCCGCCAATCTTTTTGCCCGAGGTAATGCCTACCCGCTGCAGGCCTCGACGGTTCCCTGTTGTATAGGTTACCAGCAAGGGGTGCACCGAGCTTTTACCCCGTTTATAAAGACGGACAAAGTCGCCGTTGCGGTTCAGGACAGCGTAAGTTTTCACAGTCAGACCTCTCAAAATGACGATTCAAAACCGGTTATTTTTAGATACAAGAACAAAGGCCGCGGCTTGCGCGGCCCTTGACCGGTTTTATTCATGGGGCACCCCAAAGGGGCGCGCAGGGCATAAAGCCGGCCCGCAGCGCCTGTGCTGCGGTCGACTTTAGTGAGTCAGACGAGCTCTGCCTCTTGCTCTTCTTCTGGCCAGTACCTTGCGGCCGTTGGAAGTTTTCATTCTCTTACGGAAGCCGTGCTCCTTCTTGCGCTGGAGCTTCTTGGGCTGGTAGGTTCTCAGCATTGTGTGTACCCTCCTTTCGGGTCATAACCTTACAAGGTAGCATTATAGCTTAGTTTACGGGCAGTTGTCAAGGAATTTTCGGACAGGTTTTTTGCTCTTCCACATTTTGTGTTTGATGCCAAAAAACGGTACAAAATATAGGTTTTGCAGCCCTTTAATTTTCTTCCAGCCGGCCGGCAACGGTCTCGATGACAAAGCGGGGGCGGGCCTTGGTCTCCAAATAGATCTTGCCCACATATTCCCCCACGATGCCCAGGGCGGTCAGCAGGATGCCGCCCACCAGCCACAGGCTGGAAAGCACAAAGGCGGCGGTGGAAGGAGCCTTGCCCAGGATGGCCAAAACAAGCTGCACCACCGTGGCGGCAAAGCCGCCAAAGCCGCACGCCAGCCCCAGCCAGAAGAGGAACTGCAGGGGCTTGACCGAAAAGGAGGTGATGCCGTTGACCGCCAGGGCCAGCATCTTCTTCAGGGGATATTTGGTTTCGCCGGCAAAGCGTTCCCCCCGCTTGTAGGAAACAAAGTCGGCGGCAAAGCCCACCTGGGGCACCATGCCCCGCAAAAAGAGGTTCACTTCCTTAAAGGAGAGCAGCTCTTCCAGCGCCCGGCGGCTCAACAGCCGGTAGTCGGCGTGGTTATAAACCGTTTCCACCCCCATGGCCTCCATCAGCTTGTAAAAGCCCTGGGCGGTGCCCCGCTTGAAGGCGGTGTCGGTGCTGCGGTCGCTGCGCACCCCATAGACGATCTGCGCCCCGGCGTGGTATTTTTCCACCATCCGGTCGATGGCGTCCAGGTCATCCTGCAGGTCGGCATCCACCGAAATGGTCATGTCGCTGTGCTTGACCGCAACGGTCAGTCCGGCCAGCAGGGCGTTCTGGTGCCCCCGGTTGCGCGAAAGCTTTACCCCCACCACCTTGGGGTCGCTTTGGGCCAGGCCGGCGATGATCTGCCAGGTGGCGTCGCGGCTGCCGTCATCCACAAACAGCATTTTGCTTTGGGCCGAAATAGCCCCGCCGGCGGCCAGGGCCTCCAGCTTTTGGGCCAGGCGGCGGTGGGTCTCGGGTAGCACCTCCTGCTCGTTGTAGCAGGGCACCACCAGGTAAAGCACATTATTCGGATTCATGGTCAGCCTCCTCTTCCAAAGGTTGGTGGGGGGTCGTTTTGGGTTTGCGGGCGGGCACAAGGGCCTGCAGCCTGCCGCCCAGGGTCATCCAGACAGCCAGCACAAAGATGCCTGTGACCGAAACAGCCAGCCCGGCGCCCAGGCCGGGGGTTTGATAGTCAAGACGAACGGTGCGTTCGCCCTCGGGCACGCGGATGGCCATAAAGCCCACGTTGGCCTGCAAAATTTCGGCCGGCATGTCGTCCACCCAGGCGCTCCACCCCTCGCTGTAAGGGATGCTGAAGAACACCAGGCGGGTCCGGTCAAAGTCGGTTTGGCAGGTAAAGCCCCCGTCCTCAAACACACAGCCTTCGGCGGCCATTTCCCGCCGCTGCTGCACGTCAAGATAGTACTGTTCCTCGCTGGTGTCATACAGCAGCTCGTCCGAAAGGGGCGCCAGCAGGTCGCTGTTGCTGTCGGTGGCGGTCTCTTCCAGATAGACCCCCCGCAGCAGAACGCCGCTGCGTTCGTCGGGGGTCAGCGATTCCCACTGCTCCCGGCTGATATAGCGGTCGTAGGCAAAGCCCATGGGAAGATAACAGTCGTTTTCATAGATGTTGTAGCCGTACTGGTTATCCCGGTAGGTATAGCCCGGCATGGGGGATTGGTTTTCCTCTTCTTCATCCACCAGCAGCCACCGCACCGAAAGCAGGGGCCGCAGGGTATAGTGGTCGGTTTCGGGCTTGGAGGAAACATCCCGCTTTACCCCCACCTCGGGGTAAAATTCCATGATGGAGACCGGCACCACACTTTGGAAGGCCTGAATGCTGGGCAGCTCCCAGAACAGGCCCAGGTTTTCGTTGCCTTCATAAATATCCACCCGGCTGAAGGTGCCGTCCTCTTCGGGCAGGGTGATGCTGCCCCGCCCGGGCAGGGCCTCGCCGGTGATCCAGCCGTTGTTGTGGAAGGTGGCCACGGCCGAGGACATGCTGGCAACGGTGTAGGCCACGGCAAAGGCGCACAGGCCAAGGGAAAGGAAGGTTTTGAAGTTTTCGTGTTCCCGCAGCCGCAGGAAAAGCAGCCCGCTGAGCACCAGCCCCAGCAGGGCCAATGCCACCACGATCCACATTTTCAGCCCATGGTCGGCCATGCCCACCACCCACCGGTCGTCAACACGGTCGGGGGTCAGCCCGGTCATTACAGCAATGGCCGCCACCGCCCCAAGGCAGATGGTCAACGGCTTGTTCCAGTCGGCGGGCTGGGCCTCCTCCATGGAACAGGCCGAGGCGGCGCACATCAGCAGGATGGGCATATAGAACCAACGGGCGTAGTAGGAGTTGTTGAACAGCACAAAAGCGGCATTAAAAACCGGCACCGCAGCCAGGACGGCGCAGACCGCCAGCATCCGCCGCAGCCAGAATTTGCCCCGGCGGCGGAAAAAGACCAGCACCCCGCCCAGGCCCATCATGGGCAGATAGGCCGAAAGGCTGGCCCACTTTGCCCCGTGGTCGGTGAAGAAATTGGGCAGGGAAGGCATTTCGGGCGGGAAGAAGAGGCTGTAGACCAAGGCCAGATAGCGCTGGGGGTTGTAGTAGTACCACAGGTTCCAGCCGTTGATGATGGTGTCGGGGGTGGTGCGGGGGTTGCCCATCACGGTCAGCACCGAGGGCAGGAACACAAAAGCCGCCAGTGCCACGCCCAAAGCACCCTCAAAGGCGGTGTGGGCCAGCTTGCCCCAGCCGAAGGGGCAGTGTTCCCTGTCGCACAGGGTGCGCACAAAAAAGTAGACCACCACAAAGACCACTTCGCCGATGAAGAACCAGTAGTTGACCACAGCGTTAAGGGCTACCGCCAGGGCGAAAAAGCCGCGGCGTTTGTTTGTCAGCAGTTCTTCCAGGGCCACAAGCATCAGCGGGAAAAAGACGATGGCCTCGTGGAAGTGGTTGAAGAAGATGTTGTAGGTGACAAAGCCCGAAAAGGCGTAAAGCAGCGCCCCCATCCGGGCGTAGAATTCCTCCCGGACAAAGCGGAGGATGTAGTAGTAGGAGGTGAGGGCGGCGCAGGCGGTCTTGAGCACCAGCAGCGGGGCCATCAGATAGGGGATGGCCGCCGAGGGGAAGGGCAGGGTCAGCCAGAAAAAGGGGCTGGTGCTGCAATAAAAGCTGTAGGAGGTGAGCAGGTCTACCCCCAGGTCGGTGACAGGGTCCCAGCCAAAGCCGCCGGAAAGAATGGCGTCATGGACATGCATATAGAAGGGGATCTGCTGTACGTTGAAGTCGCCGTAGTACAGGAATATCCCCTTGTTGTAGATGACAAACGGAAGAAAGATGACGGCAGCCACCGCCAGCGCGGTCAAAAAGACCCGTGCGGGCCGTGCCTTGGGTGCGGTGCCCGGCAAAAAAATTCCCCCTTTCTCCAAAATCCTTCAAGCTTGAGTATAGTATACCATCTTTCGGAAAAAGAAACACCATGCAATGACAGAATTGATAATTGAGAATGGAGAATGGAGAATGGAACACCATATTTGGTATGGGCCTTTTGGCCATAAGAAAAATCCCGTTTCTGCTTCGTGCCCCCGAAGATGCAGTGCACCGACAGATTGACGGAGGGGAGGTTTTGGACAATCCTTCCGCCCCTTCGGGGCACCTCCCTTTACACAAGGGAGGCTTTAAAATCGTAGGGGGGGTTACTCCGCCCGATGGCCTGCCTGTGGCTTGCGGGAGGAGCAAGCCCTCCCCTACGGTAAGGGAGGCTCTTTTTTATTCATCGCTTAAGCTCGTTTGTTCCACACGACGATCGGGTGGTTTTTGGAGACAACAAAAAAACCGCGCTGCAGCTGCAGCACGGCTTTTCCTACGATAGATATGGAGCCGGTCAAACGATAGCTCTCTTCTTTCCCTTTTTGTTCAGGGGGTATTCGCGGATGCGGATGACATAATCCAGGTTGATGGCCTCCAGCTTTCCGTCCTTTTCGATCAGAACGGCGCCGTTGCTCACCTCTTTGATGATGCCGTCAAAGTTGTGGTTGCCGTCAAAGGAAGAGATGACACATTCTTTGCCGATAAAGCGTTTTGCAAGTTCCAGCATTTCCAATCGTTCCTTTCCTTTTTTGTGTTTGATTCTGTTTTTGACCACCGCAAGCTTTTGGCGCTGGAGCATGAGAAACAGAAAACATAGAAGAACAACAATGATGATGTAGTGGAAGGAATCCATGCGGCCACCTCTTTTTTAAAGTTCATCCAGGGTCAGGCGGTAGGCCGGCAGGCATTCTTCCAAAAAGATGTCCACCGCCGGCAGGTTCATGGCCTTCAGCGAAGCCATGGTGCTTTCCCCGGCCTTTATAAATTCCCGGTTGCCGCCCTTTTCTTCCTCCAGGCATTTGATCAGGGCCGAAAGCTTGTCGGCGCCCTTCACCAGCTGGCGGATGAGGGGGTCCTCGCTGTCGCCCAAATATTCGGCGTAGCTTTGGGCCAGGTCATCGGGCAGCAGCGAAAGCAGCCGGGCGTTGGCTCCGGCCTCCACCTGCTTGTAGGCAGTGCGGATGTTGTCGCTTTGGTATTTGATGGGGGTGGGCATGTCGCCGGTGATGATCTCGCAGCAGTCGTGGTAAAGGGCGTGCAGCACAGCGGCGCCGATGTCCACACTGCCCCCCAGGCGGGTATTTTGGATGACACACAGGGCGTGGGTGAGGTAGGCCACATCCAGGGTGTGTTCGCTGAGGTTTTCGGGCTCGCTGTTGCGCATCAGGCCCCAGCGGTTGATGTAACACATGCGGTTAAGCATGGCGTAAAAGTTGATTTGTTCCACGTGGGTTTCCTCCTTGTGGGTGATGGTTCTATTTTACCCGTTTTGCGCCCCGGGGGCAAGCCTTGGTTTGGGGCAAAACAAAAACTCCCGGTTGGGCAACCGGGAGCTCTTGTCAAACAAAGAGGAGGGGTTAAAAATACGAATGAAAAGTTGTTTCTTGTTCGGTTGTTTTTTGTGGGATAAGGAGTTTCTTAAGGAGTGTCTTTAGTATACAAGGCGTTTTTGACCTCAATATGTAGATGCCATGGATTTTTTCAAAAGTTTTTTTGAACAAATTGTTTCCAAGGGGCTTTTTTGCTGTAAAACCATCAAAAAGAAGGAAAAACCGACAGGGATTTCTCCTCAACTTTCCCCGGGAATTTTTTTTGAGAGGTGCCCCCCAAAGGAGCGGCTTCGTCCAGAGGGTAGAAAACCTTTTTGGAAAAGAACAGAAAAAATCCCCGTCCGGGTACGGGGATCTTTTCCTTGGAAAGTTGAGACGAATGAGGTAAAAACGAAGCACACCTTTCGGTGGGTCTTCCTTTGAGGGGTGCCTTTAGTATAGCCGCCAAATTTTAAGAGGATATGCAATTTTTGTGACCGAACATGACAAATTTTTTGAACAAACAAAAAACGGCCCCTCCGCGGGGAGGAGCCGAATCAGTTTTATTTTTTCAGGATGCCGCAGGCGTCGATCGCTTTGATGCCCTCCTGGATCTTTTCTTCCGGCAGAACCAGGGCGAAACGGACATAGCCCTCGCCGCCGGGGCCAAAGGCGGCGCCGGGGGTGCAGATGACCCCGCTGCGCTCGATCAGTTCGGCGCAAAAGGCGGCCGAGTCGGTGTAGCCGGCGGGCAGGGGAGCCCAGGCGAACATGGTGGCCTTGGAGCAAACGCCCTTCCAGCCGATGGCGTTCAAACCACCGCACAGGTCGTCGCGGCGGCGCTGGTATTCGGCGCGGTGGGCGGCAACGCTTTCCTGGGGGCCTTCCAGCGCGGCAATGGCGGCATACTGGCCGGGCAGGAAGGAGCCGTAGTCGATCTGGCTGCGCACATCGCGGAAGCGGCCGACAATTTCGGCATTGCCCAGCAGGAAGGAAAGGCGGGCGCCGGTGAGGTTATAGGTCTTGGAAAGGGAGTTGAACTCCACACCCACTTCTTTGGCGCCGGGGTAGGCCAGGAAGGAACCGGGCCGGTTGCCGTCAAAGTAAATTTCGGAATAGGCGTTGTCGTGGATGACGATGATCTCGTACTTGTTGGCAAATTCGATCAGCTTGTGGTAAAAGCTGTCGGGCAGCACGGCGCAGGTGGGGTTGCTGGGGAAGGAGACGATGATGGCCTTGGCGGCGCGTGCAATTTCGGGGGCGATGCCCTCCAGGTCGGGCTGCCAGTCGTTGGCGGGGTCCAGGTGATAGTATTCCACCCGGGCGCCGCACAGGGCGGGGCCGATGCTGAAGATGGGGTAGCAGGGGCTGGGAGCCAGAATGATTTCGCCGGGGTCGCACAGGGCCATGGCAATGTGGGCAATGCCCTCCTGGCTGCCGTAAACCGAGGTGATCTCTTCCCGGGCCAGCTCCACCCCAAAGCGGCGGATGTACCAGGCCTGCACCGCCTCGATCAGCCGGGGCAGCTCGGTCAGGGAGTATTTATAGTTTTCGGGCTCCAGGGCGGCCTTGGCAACGGTCTCCATCACATGGGCGTCGGGGGCAAAGTCGGGGGTGCCGATGGAAAGATTATAGACCGGCAGACCCTGCTGCAGGCGGGCCAGCTTTTTGTCGTTTAGTTGGTTAAAAATATTGGCGCCAAACTGGCTGCGCTGCGAAAAACTGAAGTTCATATCCAAAACCTCCGGGGAAGGAATTTACAACACCAATAGTTTACTACATTTTTCGGCGTTTTCCAATGCCAAAATCGATCTATATATTAATAGGTGTGGAAAAGGGGAAAATTCGGTTGAAAAGTTTACCCCCAGTTGTAATTTTGGACAGGCGAAAAAGGGGGAAAGGGCAGAAGCTTTGACGGGTTTTACAAATCGTGGCTAAAATGGGCTTTTTGGGCAAAACAGGGCAAGAAAATGTTGCGTTTGAAACGGGTTTGGGTTAAAATATTAAAAATACACTGCCGTAGTTTTTTTAATTTTGATATAATGGAAAAGGAGAATGAGTAAATGCTGAACACGGATTTTTCGCAGAAATTTGTGAAGGAAGCACTGACCTTTGACGACGTGCTGCTGATTCCCGCCGAATCGGACGTTTTGCCCAAGGACATTGACCTGACCACCGTTCTGGCCAGAGATATTGTGCTGAACACCCCCATCATGACCGCCGCCATGGATACCGTTACCGAAAGCCGCATGGCCATTGCCATTGCCCGCGAAGGCGGCATCGGCGTCATCCACAAGAATATGTCCATTGAACGCCAGGCCGAAGAGGTGGACAAGGTAAAGCGCAGCGAAAACGGCGTTATCACCAACCCCTTCTCCCTCACTCCTGACCACTTTGTATACGATGCGGATGAGCTGATGGCAAAATACCGCATTTCGGGCGTGCCTATCTGCGAAAACGGCCGCCTGGTGGGCATCATCACCAACCGTGACCTCAAGTTCCTCACCGACTTCAGCGTAAAGATCAGCGAAGTGATGACCAAGGAAAACCTGGTCACCGCTCCCGTTGGCACCACCCTGGAAGAAGCCCGCAGCATCCTGTTCCGGAACAAGATCGAAAAACTGCCCCTGGTGGACGAGGAAGGCACCCTGAGAGGCCTTATCACCATCAAGGATATTGAAAAGGCCATCAAGTACCCCAACTCGGCCCGCGACAGCAGCGGCCGCCTGCGCTGCGGCGCCGCCATCGGCGTTACCAGCGACGTGCTGGACCGCGCCGGCGCCCTGGTTGCCGCCGGGGTGGACGTGCTGGTGCTGGATAGT
>JAGAPB010000103.1 GCA_017847995.1 Oscillospiraceae bacterium | reverse complement strand
GCCGAGCACCAGGGCGCCACCGGCGTGGTGCTCAACGCACCCACCCGCGACAGCGTGCTGCGGGCGGTCAGCAAGGTGGTGGATATTCCGGTGGTCATCACCGTGGTATCGGAAAAGGACGACATTGAAGCCCGCCTGCGGGCCGGGGCCAGCATTCTCAACGTTTCGGCCGCCGCCAAAACCCCCGAGCTGGTGCGGGCCATCCGCAAAGAACACCCCCATGTGGCCATCATCGCCACCGGCGGCCCCTCCGACCAAAGCATTCTGGAAACCATCGAGGCCGGGGCCAACGCCATCACCTGGACGCCCCCCAGCAACGGCGAGCTGTTCCGCGGCATGATGGAGGACTACCGCGCCCACCAGCCCCACCGCCACTTATAAGTAAGAAGTAAAAGCGAAGAGTGAAGAGGTACGGAGGAGCCTTATGCAGCAAAGTTTTGGTTTTATCGATCTTCTTGTCAGTCCCGTTTTTGCCGCTGCCATGGTCATTTTGTTTTTGGGCTGCCTTGTTTTTCTCTTTCGGCACAAAGGGAATTCCGCCTATAATAAAACATCTGTTGTTTTATTGCTTGTCTTTTCGGCTCTTTATTTGTTGTTTTTTGTCTTTTTGGCGGTGATGTGGGGCCAGCCCCCCGCTGCGCCGCCCACCCCGGCTTTTGGCTGAATATCGGCAAAAAAACACCCCCGTACCTGCGGTACGGGGGCTTTTTTTATTGTTTTTCCTGCGTGTGCAGCAGGCGGCGGAAGATGCTGCTGCGCTGCAGACCCAGGCCAAGGGGGTAGCCCAGCACGCAACAGACCACAGCCTCGCCGGCGGCCACCCAGAAGCAGTTGACCCAAAAACTTTCCAAAAACAGGGTGGTCAGCTCGGCGCCGACTATAACACCGTTGAACACCACCGGGAAGACAAGCCCCAGCAGCACACGGCGGTGGGGGTGCCTTTCGGCCGGGATGAGGCGGCCAACAGCGGCACTGCACAGACCGGCCAGCAGTGTGGCCAGGGCGCCCACCGGAGCGTCGATGTGGCCAATGGGGTTTACCCCGCTGAAAAAGCCGATCAGGTTGGCCAGGGCACAGCCCACCGTAAGCCCCAGCGTCGCCGGGGGGTAGAGCACCGGCAGCACGGTCATGGCCTCGGAAAGGCGGAGCTGCATCATGCCAAAGCTGAGCATGGGCACCGCAAAGGTGAGGGCCACATACAGCGCGGCGATCAGCGCCTGGTAACAGATGGTACGTACACGAGCATTGTTGTTTTGCATATTGGATTTTCCTTTCGTAGTTTTGTTTAAAGTCAGGATATTGCGAACTGACTTTTTGCTGAGGATATTGTTATGCCTTTTCGGCAAACTGGCTGGGATGGCGGGTAAAGAAGTCCACCTTGGGTTCCAGGAACTTGATGGCGTGGTCCTGGCCGCCGCACAGCTCGGCAAAGGTCTTGTCGATGTTGTCCCAGCTCCAGAATTCTTCGCCGAAGTTCAAATAGTCGCAGACCATTTCGGTGCCGCGGGGGGCCATGCTGTGCAGCAAAACGGCAGCCACACGCACCCCGTGGAAGATGCTGATGAGGGCCTGGCGGCGGGCGGCGTTGTCGTCGGCCTTGTCGGCGGCGCCCAGCTCGCGGGCCATAAATTTGCTCAGCTTGCGGATGTAGTTATCCATGGTGGCCGAGCACTGGTGGAACTCGAAGCGGTACATAAAGCGCTCAAAGTCCTCGATGGCCTTACTGGAAAGATCAAGAATTTCCTGGCTGACCTCGCCCACCGGCATCATGCCGTCAAAATACTTCTGCACGGTGTAGAAGCAGGTGCGCACAATGCGGTTGTATACATTGGAAAGCAGCAGGCCTTCCTTGAGAACGGGGTCGGGCTCTTCGGGCTTGGCAACGGGGTTGAGGGGCTTGGGCTGGAAGGACACGCTCTTCTGGCCAAGGCCCATGCCCAGGTAGTGCATGCGGAGCTGTTCGGCGGTGTAGTAGTCCAGCAGTTCGGCGGCCATGGGGGGCTTTACGCTGCCGCTGCTGCTGGCCTTTTTGTTCAGGAACAGCACGTGGTGGTTGGCCACCAGCACGCTCTGCTGCAGCTTGCCTTCGGGGGCCTCAATTTCCATGGCGGCCTGGTCGGCGCCCTGCTGGGCCATAAACATGCCGGTTTGGGCAATGCCGTAGAAGTAGATGTTATCCTGGCCGATGAACTGGAACACCTTGGCGTCCTTGCTGCACCAGTAATCCTTCCAGGCGTCCTTGTCGGCGCCCTTGCGGGCCAGATAGGTCTTGGTGAAGGAGATGGGTGCCCACAAACTTTCGGGCCATACCCAAACGGTCTGCTGTTCTTCGCCCTCCAGGCGGGGGGACTGCACGCCCCACTCGATGTTGCCGGTCAGGCGGAAGGGCACCAGGGTCTTGCCGGTGCGGTAGCGGATGCCGGCGGCCGAAAATTCCTTGCAGGCCTCGTTCATGTCGTCCAGCTTTTCAAAGATGACGGTAAAGGAGGGCTTGCGTTCTTCCACCACCAGCTTGTGGGCGGGGATCTTGTCGGCCAGGGCGTTAAAGGCATCCAGGAATTCATTTTTGATGTAAACCTCGGGAGCCTTGAGGAATTCGGAGATGGTGTTGGGGATGATGGCACGGACATTGGGTTGGTCCTTCAGATACTCGGTGTACTTGGTCAGCAGGTCGCCAAAATCGGTCAGGCGGAAGTACCAGTTGGCCACATCCTTCATGATGGGGGTCTCACCGGTGAGGGTGGATTTGGGGTTGATGAGGTTTTCGGGCATATACTGGTGGCCCAGGTCGCATTCGTCGGCATAACCCTTTTCCGAGGCGCAGCCTTCCACGGGGCACTTGCCCACCACCTGGCGGCCGTTGAGGAACACCCCGGCCTTTTCGTCAAAGAACTGCTTGGTGGAAAGGCGGGCCAGCCAGCCGTTTTCATAAAGATGGCGGATAAATTCGTCGGTCATCTCGTTGTGGATCTGGGCCGAATCGCCCAGCCCGGAAGCGGCAAACAGGTCCAGGCTGATGTCGTAATCTTCCAGGGTCTTTTTCTGGCTCTGGTGATTCATCTGCACAAAGTCGGGCAGGGTGCCTTCAAACTTGCCTTCTTCGCAAAATTTGCGGTAGCTTTCGGCAATGGGGCTGCCGTAGCAGTCGGTGCCCGAAACAAAGATGACATTTTCTTTGCCAATGCGGTCACGCAAAAAACGGGCGTAGGCGTCGGCAAACACAAACACGCCGCCCACGTGGCCAAAGTGCAGGCTCTTGTTGCCATAGGGCATGCCGCCGGTGACAATGGCCCGCTTGGGGAAGGTGGGGCGCACGGCAGGCTTTTTCATAAACTTGGGGTTCTGTTCCATACCCATAAAATCGGCCTCCAAACCGGTAAAAAATTAGTCGTGGTTTAAAAAAGGACATATATTGATTATTTTAGCACCGAATAGCCCCAAATACAATGAAAATTTGATAATGTTCCCATTTACTTTTTTGCCGGCCCCGCGGGCGGGCCGGGGCAAACCGCCCCCTCCATTGATACAGACAAAAAAGTGTGGTAAAGTACACAAAAGAGAAACGAAACATTGCAGGTGATGGCAGATGCTGAAGGTGATTCTGTTTGACATTGACAACACATTGCTCAGCTTTGACCAATGTGTAAAAGAGGCCATGAAAACCGGGTTTGAAACATTTAAGATCGGCACCTATGAGGAGCGGATGTTCGCTGTGTTCCACCGCATAAACGCCGACCTGTGGCGGTCGATCGAGCTTGGAGAGCTGGACTTTGAAGGGCTGAAAAAGGTTCGCTGGAACAAAATATTTGAGTGTTTGCAGCTTTCGGCCGACGGTCTTCGGTTCGAAGCCTACTTTCGCGACTGTTTGTTTGAAAGCGCCATCCCCGAAAAGGGGGCACTGGAGCTGCTGGACTACCTCAGCGGCAAATATACCCTTTGCGTTGCCAGCAACGGCCCCGGCCTGCAGCAGATCAACCGGCTGAAAAAAAGCGGCATGCTGCCCTATTTTT
>JAGAPB010000102.1 GCA_017847995.1 Oscillospiraceae bacterium | reverse complement strand
GGGGGTTGCCCTTCTGCACTTCGGCGCCGCAGCTTTCCAGCGAGTGGGCGGTGTGGCTCTTGGACGAGCCGGTGGCGCCGCCGCAGCCGTCACGCCCGGTTTTGCCGCCCAGCAGAATGACCACATCGCCGGGTTCGGGGCGTTCGCGGCGCACATTGGCGGCAGGGGCAGCACCCAAAACGGCGCCGATCTCCATGCGCTTGGCCACATAGCCGGGGTGATACACTTCGGCAACATGGCCGGTGGCCAGGCCGATCTGGTTGCCGTAGCTGCTGTAGCCGGCGGCGGCGGTGGTTACGATCTTGCGCTGGGGCAGCTTGCCGGGCAGGGTGTCGGCCACAGGAACCAGCGGGTCGCCCGCGCCGGTAACACGCATGGCCTGGTATACATAGCTTCGGCCGCTGAGGGGGTCGCGGATGGCGCCGCCCAGGCAGGTGGCGGCACCGCCGAAGGGTTCAATTTCGGTGGGATGGTTGTGGGTCTCGTTTTTGAACATCAGCAGCCAGTCCTGGTCTTCCCCATCCACGTCCACCTTCACCTTGACCGAGCAGGCGTTGATCTCTTCCGACTCGTCCAGGTCGGGCAGCAAGCCCTCGGCCTTCAGGGCCTTGGCGCCGATAAGGGCCATGTCCATCAGGGTAACGGGCTTTTCGGTGCGGCCCAGCTTTTCGCGCAGGGTGTAGTAGCGGTCGCGGCTTTCGGCCAGCAGGCCCTCGGCCTCGATGTCGTCAATATTGGTGAGGAAGGTGGTGTGGCGGCAATGGTCCGACCAATAGGTATCGATCAGACGAATTTCGGTGATGGTGGGGTCGCGCTGTTCCTGCTCTTTAAAATACTTCTGGCAGAAGCGCAGGTCGTCCATATCCATGGCCAGCCCACGGGAGGAGAGGAACTCTTCCAAAGCCTTGTCGTCCATGGCGATAAAGCCTTCGATGGTGTCCACGGTCTGGGGCAGGGCGTATTTTACATCCAGGGTCTCCACCTCGGCCAGGCTGGCCTCGCGGCTTTCCACCGGGTTGATGAGGTATGCCTTGATGCGGGCAAAGTCCTGGTCGCTGAGCTGGCCGCCGATGAGGTAAACACGGGCGGTGGCCACACGGGGACGTTCCCGGCAGGTCATGATCTGGATGCACTGGGCGGCCGAGTCTGCACGCTGGTCGTACTGGCCGGGCAGATATTCCACAGCGAATACGCGGTCATTGGTCTGGGGCAGCTGGTCGTACACAAGGTCTACCTGGGGTTCGGCAAACACGGCAAACCGCGCCTGCTCGAAGTCTTGGGCGCTCAGGCCTTCGGCGTCATAGCGATTGATCACACGGACGCTTTCCACCTGTTCCATGCCAAGGGCGGTGCGCAGGTCGGCCAGTACACCGGCGGCTTCCACCGCACAGTCGGGCTTCTTTTCCACATAGATCCGATAAACCACCAAAAACACTCCTTGAAATATATTTTGACATTCCTTTTTTATCTTCACGGGCTTTCCCGTTGATTTACAAATCCAAAATCCTTCCGGCACAATAGAGGCCGTCGGGGGTGACGCCCTCCAGCCGCACCGTCAGCAGCCGGCCCCGCAGGGGGTGGCCGCAGTTCACCTGCACCTGGGTGCCGTTGGGGGTGTGTCCCCTGCCGATGCCCGGCAAATTGCACCGCTCAAACAGCACCGGCTCGATCCGCCCCACCATCTGCTGCAAAAAGGCCCTTTGACTTTGTTCGGCGGCCTGGGCGGCGCGGGCGGCACGGCGGGCTTTTTCTTCCTCCGTCACCTGGCCTTCCATCCGGTCGGCGGCTGTTCCCGGCCGGCGGGAATAGGGAAAGACATGCACCTTGGCAAAGCCTGCCTGCTCCAAAAAGCTCAGGGTCCGGGCAAACTCCTCCTCGGTTTCGCCGGCAAAGCCCACCATCAGGTCGGTGGTGATGGCCGGCATGTCAAAGGCCCGGCGCAATTTTTGGCACAGCCGCAAATACTCTTCTGCGGTATAGCGGCGGTTCATACGCTTCAGGGTGGCATCACAGCCACTTTGCACCGAAAGGTGAAACTGGGGGCAAAACTGGTCGACCTGGGCCAGCCCTTCGATCAGTTCATCGTCGGTGAGGTCGGGTTCCAGCGAACCCAGCCGCACCCGCTGCACCCCCGGCACAGCCGCTGCGGTTTTTACCCCATCTAGCAGGCCAAAGCCCTCCCCTTTGCCATAGCTGGAAAGGTTGATTCCGGTCAGCACGATTTCGCGGAAGCCCTGTTGGGCCAAAAGCTCGATCTCGCCTTTCAGCTCCTCCAGGGGTTTGCTGCGCACCCGTCCACGGGCATAGGGGATGATGCAATAGCTGCAAAAACGGTCGCACCCGTCCTCGATCTTTACAAAAGCGCGGGTGTGGCCCTCCATGGCGGTGGCCCGCATGGGCTCAAAGGCTTCCTTTGGGCTGTGGGGAATGATCTCCACCACCTGCCGTCCTGTTTCCATGGCACGCCGCACCAGTT
>JAGAPB010000101.1 GCA_017847995.1 Oscillospiraceae bacterium | reverse complement strand
TGCCACAGGATGGGGGCAGCGTCCGAAAGGGTGCCCTTCAGACGTTCGTGGCGGCACAGCAGGGCGCGGTGGCACAGTTCCAGGCGTTCGTCAAAGATCTTCCAGAACTTTTCCTTGTCGCCGCCCGAGCTGAGGGCGATATCCACCAGGTTGATGGTAACAACGCCCTGGTTAAAGCGGCCGTAGTACTTGGGCTGGCCGTTTTCATCCACATAGGGGGTAAGGAAGCTGCGGCAGCCCATGCAGGTGTAGCAGTGGCCTTGGCCGTTTTTGTCTACCTTCAGCTCCAGCATCTTCTTTTCCGAAATATAGTCGGGGACCATGCGCTTGGCGGTGCACTTGGCGGCCAGCTCGGTCAGGTACCAATACTTGCTGTCTTCGTGGATGTTATCCTCTTCCAGAACATAGATGAGCTTGGGGAAGGCGGGAGTGACCCAAATGCCTTTTTCGTTCTTTACACCCTGATAGCGCTGCTGCAGCACTTCTTCGATGATGAGGGCAAGGTCAGCCCGTTCCTGTTCGTTTTTGGCTTCGCCCAAATACATGAATACGGTAACAAAGGGGGCCTGGCCATTGGTGGTCAGCAGGGTGACCACCTGGTACTGGATGGTCTGTACGCCGCGGCGGATCTCTTCCCGCAGGCGCTTTTCGGTGATCTCATTCAGCTTTTCTTGGCTGAGGGTAACGCCGCTGCTGGCAACCTCTTCTTCCACGCTGCGGCGGATCTTTTCGCGGCTGACCTGCACAAAGGGGGCCAGATGGGTCAGGCTAATGGACTGGCCGCCGTACTGGTTGCTGGCCACCTGGGCAATGATCTGGGTGGCGATGTTGCAGGCGGTGGAAAAGCTGTGGGGACGTTCGATCAGGGTGCCGGTGATGACAGTGCCGTTCTGCAGCATATCCTCCAGATTCACCAGGTCGCAGTTGTGCATATGCTGGGCAAAATAGTCCGAATCGTGGAAGTGGATGATGCCCTCGTTGTGGGCATCCACAATATCCTGGGGCAGCAGGATGCGGTTGGTCAGGTCACGGCTGACCTCGCCGGCCATATAGTCGCGCTGGGTCGAGTTGACCACAGGGTTTTTGTTGGAGTTTTCCTGTTTGGCTTCCTCGTTGTTGCATTCGATCAGCGAAAGGATCTTGTCATCGGTGGTGTTGCTTTTGCGCACCAGCGAACGGGTGTAGCGGTAGGTGATGTAGTTTTTGGCCACCTCAAAGGCGCCGTGGGCCATGATTTTCTTTTCCACCAGGTCCTGGATCTCTTCCACAGTGGAGGCGCGGCCCAGGGCCTCGCAGGCGATGACCACCGATTCGGTGATGCGGCTGATCTGCAGGTCGGTCATGCGCACCGCCTCATCCACCGAGTTGTTGGCCTTGGTGATGGCTATGCGGATCTTTTCGTCGTTAAAGTTCTCTTCCGCGCCGTTTCGCTTGATGATTTTCATTTTGGCGTCCCCCTTGCTTGCTTTGTTCAAACACAATATCTTGTGGTTTCACTCTTTTGTATAACCATAATATAGGTAAATATGGGCTTTGTCAATAGGAAAAAGTTCTAAATTGGATAAAAATTAGAAAGTTTTGACAAAAACAGGCAAAAAGAAAGGCCCTGCCGGTTGGCAGGGCCGATTTTAACGGGATTTTTATACGCTGTACTTGTACTTGTATTCGTTGTACATCTGCTCGTAATCTTCGCTGCCGTGGTGTACGGCGGCCATGTACTTGTGCATGTCCATGGCATTGTATTCCGAAATTTCGATGATGCAGCCGCCAATGTTGGAGCAGTGGTCGGAGATGCGTTCAAAGTAGATGAGCAGGTCGGAAAGAACGAAGCCATGCTCGATGGTGCATTCGCTCTTCTGCAGGCGCAGCACGTGGTTGAGCTTGATGCGGTCAACCAGCTTGTCCACAACCTGTTCCAAAGGCTCAATATGAGTGGCCAGCTCCAGGTTGTTGTCCTTAAAGGAAGTGCGGGTCAGTTCCAGAATTTCGGCAATGGCCTTGCGCAGAATAGCAATTTCTTCCTGTGCTTCGGGAGAGAAGCTGGTCTTTTTGTCATGCAGCTCCTCCACCGACTGCACCAGATGCACCGCGTGGTCCGAGATGCGTTCA
>JAGAPB010000100.1 GCA_017847995.1 Oscillospiraceae bacterium | reverse complement strand
TATAACATCGAGGTGGGGGAAAACTTTTTTGCCAACCACGGCTGCGTCTTCCTTGACGGCGGAAAGATCACCTTTGGAGATAATGTGTTTATCGCTCCCCTGTGCGGCTTTTACACCGCGGGGCATCCCGTGGACTACGAGCGCCGCAATGTGCATCTGGAATACAGCCATCCCATCCAGGTGGGGGACAATGTATGGATCGGCGGCGGCACCCATGTGATGCCCGGCGTTACCATCGGCAGCAATGTGGTCATCGGCGCAGGCAGTGTAGTCACCAAAGATATCCCCGACAATGTGGTGGCGGTGGGCAACCCCTGCCGTGTGGTGCGCCCCATCACCGAAGAGGACAAAAAGAACCAACACATCTACCGGCCTTAAAAATACAGAAAAACGCCCCGTTCCTCAACCGGAACGGGGCGTTCTGCTTTTTGTTTTACTTTGCGGCGATGTCGGTGGAGGCGATCATCTTTACACCACAGCCGGGCAGCTCACAGATGACCTGATGGCTGACGACGGGTGCCTGAACACGCTGAGCATTCAGGAAGTCCATGTATTCCATGATGCTGTTCTTGGGAACGCCCACCTCGCTGCGCACAGGAACCAGAGGCTGGTCGCCTCCCTCCACACGCACGGTGGTGGTCAGCATACGCTTGGGGTTTACAGCCTCGCTGCGGGCATATTCCCAGCCGCGTTTGCAGCTATTTCCGCTGACCGAAAGAATTTCTTCCCCTTCCACTTCTACCGAAAGGCGGCAGCCCATGGGGCAGGTGATACAAACAAATTCCTTTACTTCTTTCATGCTAAACACCTCGTTTTACAAATAACGGGAAATATCAAACAAAGAATCATAAATACAGGTCGGGACTACATCGGCAGTTTCCACATCGGCCATGGTCGCCTCTCCGGTCAGCACCAAAAAACCTTTGGCACCGTTTTTTACCCCGGTGGCCACATCGGTGTAGAGACGGTCCCCCACAAAGGCAACCCGCTCCCTTTGCGCCCCGGTGATGCGCAGCACCATTTCCACCGTTTCGGCAAAGGGCTTGCCCAAATAGCGGGGCTCCACGCCGGTGGATTTGGTGATGAGGGCGCACATGGCGCCGCAGTCGGGGATAAAGCCATCCTCGGTGGGGCAGTTGATGTCCAGATGGGTGGCAATGAACAGGGCTCCCCGTCGGATAAAGGTACAGGCTTTTTCCAGCTTTTCGTAGGTCAGGGTGGTGTCAAACCCCACCACAACAATGTCGGGGGCTTCTTCCACCAGGCAGATGCCGCCCTCCCGGAAGCTTTGTTCCAACAAGGGGGTCCCCACCAAATAGACCTTTTTTCCGGGATGGGTGGCCTGCAGCCAGTTGATGGTAACATCCCCGGAGGTGATGACCTCGCGGGTGGTGACAAGGCAGCCCATCCGTTCCAGCTTCTGCTGATAAAAAGACGGGATGCGGGAGGAGTTGTTGGTGAAGAAAACAAAGCGTTTTCCCGCTTTCTTCACCTTTTCAATAAACTCCAGCGAACCTTCGATCAGCCTGTCCCCCAGGTAGAAGGTGCCATCCATATCCAGCACAAACAGGTCAACATCCTGCACCGCCTGTTGTTTATCTAAAAGTTCAGCCATAGATCCTCTCCGTGATGATATCGGCGATTTCTTCGATTCTTTCATTTTCCACCGCGACCTGCAGCACGCTGTAGCGGTTACGGACCTTCCATGCGCCGACAAGGCTTTCGCGGAAAAGCTCCCGCTCGATGCCGATGTCGGTGGGCAGCACCGGAGCGCCTGCGACGGCCAGCAGCTCTTCCATCTGGCGGCGGGTGGGGCAGGCTTCCAGGGCTTCGGCAGGCATTTTGTCGGCCATCAGCTCAAACACCTGACAAATGATGGGGGTGGCGATGCCGACCTTGATTCCGTGGAACTCGGGGAAACGTTTGTGGGCGATGTAGTACATCTCCCAATAGTGGCTGAGCATGTGCTCGGCGCCCGAAGCGGGACGGGAGACCCCGATAAGCCCCATGGCAACACCGGTGAGGGTAAGGGCCTCGATGAGATATCGAATGGCCGTTTCCTCCCGTTTGGCAAGGCCGGCAGCGTTGTCGATGGCCTTCTGCAGGGCCTTTTCCACCAATTGGGCGATGGTGTCACAATAATATTCGCCCACCATTTCACGGGCCATCTTCCATTCGGCCAAAGCGGTGGCTTTGCCCAGTACATCGCCAAACCCGGCCTGGATCATCCGCATGGGAGCGTCCTTCATGATGTCGGTGTCACCCACAATGCCGTAAGCCAGCCTGGCCACAAAGGAGATTTTGAAGCCGTCGCATATCATGGGCGCGCCGTCGGAGGCATAGCCGTCCATGGATGGAGCGGTGCAGACGATGATGTAAGGGATGCCGGTGCGGGCCGAGGTATACTTGGCCATATCATTGATCGACCCGGAACCCACCGCAACGATGAGGGCGGTATTGGGTTCCAGCTCCATAAACAGGCGGCCCAGGGCCTTTTCGTCGGGAATTAGCATCTCGCTGCCGGTGTGGAAGACAAAGGATTTGACCTGATGCCCCTCCCCTTCCAGCAATTCCAGGGTATTCTGCCCGGCGGCAGCAAAGGTGTTGTCATCGCTGACCATAAGGATCTTTTTACCCTTGAAGGGAGCGGCCATGGTCAGAATTTGAGGCAGAACCCCCTTGCCGATGGCAATGTGGGGAATATCCAGCTTGTGGTGTTTGCCGCAGGCGCAGTCAAACTCCACTCCGGCCATCTCGTTGATGGTCATATCCAGAATACTTTTCATGGAGCAGCCCCCTTACCGGTCGTCTTCGGAACGGACCGAAACAGTCAGCTTGGTATCCACAATGCCCTTGCGCTGTTTATCCAACTGGAACACGTCGGGAACGGTCAGCATGCCCTTGGTCTGGTTTTCCTGATAAATGGCGTCAAAGGTGTCACGCAGCTCGGCCTTGATCAGGACCTGCTCCATCTCACCGGGGATCATCTTCAGCTTTTTGCTGCGATAGAACACCCAGTCGCCGCAGCTTACCTCGATGATGGCATTGGTCACAGGCTTTTTGACGCGGAAGTAGAGGGTCAGGTCGCCTTCCACGTCGTCGCCGGCGGTGATGACCTGGGGCACAACATAGCGCACCGCGTCAGCACCCTCGGTGGGAATTTCCTCGCGGAAGCGGGGCAGCTCGCCCTGGATGTAGGTGACAGCCGCAGTGGCTGCGCGGCAGCTTTCCATGGTAACATAGTCCACCAGGTCGTGCACATGCACCACATTGCCGCAGGCAAACACCCAGGGCAGGCTGGTCTGCATATGTTCATTGACCAGGGGGCCGCCGGTCACAGGATCAATTTTGATGCCTGCGCGGAGGGTAAGCTCGTTTTCGGGGATAAGGCCCACCGAAAGCAGCAGGGTATCACAGGGAACCAGTTCTTCGGTTCCGGGGATGGGGTTCTTGTTTTCATCCACGCGGGAGATGGTAACACCGGTCAGGCGTTCCTTGCCGTGGATCATGGTCACAGTGTGGCTCAGGCGCAGGGGGATGTCAAAATCCTCCAAACACTGCACCAGGTTGCGGGTAAGGCCATTGGTAAAGGGCTCCAGCTCGCACACCATACGGACATGGATGCCCTCCAGGGTGAGGCGGCGGGCCATGATGAGGCCGATGTCGCCCGAACCAAGGATGACCACATCCTTGCCCATTTTGTAGCCCTCCAGGTTGATGTAACGCTGGGCCAGGCCAGCGGTAAAGATGCCGGAGGGGCGGCTACCGGGAATGTTGACAGCGCCACGGCTGCGTTCACGGCAGCCCATGGAAAGCACCAGGGCCTTGCAGGTAATGCGTTTAACGCCGCAGCCGCTGCCGCTGATGACAATGGACTGGTCCTGGTTGATGGAAAGCACCGTGGCGCCGCACAGCACAGGGATTTTGCGCTCGGCGGCCATCTGTACATAATGGTCGGCATATTCGGGGCCGGAGAGGTCTTCGCCAAAGATCTGCACACCAAAGCCGGTGTGGATGCACTGGTTGAGGATGCCGCCCAGCTTATCCTTGCGTTCCACGATCAAAACGTCCTTTACACCCTGGTCGTAGGCCTGCACAGCAGCGGCAAGACCGGCAGGGCCGCCGCCCACCACGATAATGTCATAGTGTTCTTTCAGCTCACGCATCTTACTCCTCCCCCTTCATTTTGGTTTGTTCGGTAAGAATGTAGGAACCGGGAGTGGACTGAACCACCTCGGTGGGGTCAATGCCCAGTTCTTCGGCCAGAATATCCACCACATGGGAGGAACAAAAACCACCCTGGCAGCGGCCCATGCCGGTTCTGGTGCGGCGCTTTACGCCGTCCACCGAGCGGGCGCCGCAGGGGCGCCGGATGGCGTCGCGCACTTCGCCTTCGGTGATGGTTTCGCAGCGGCAGATGATGCGGCCATAGGAAGGATCCTTTTCCACCAGCTCCTGCTGTTCTTCAAAGGAAAGGTCACGGAAGCGCAGATGCTTGCGCTTGGGGTCAAAGTCGGGGTTGAGCTTGGCTTCTAGGTCGGCTGCAATGATCTCGGCCAGATACTGACCGATGGCAGGCGACGAGGTAAGGCCGGGGGATTCAATACCGGCGGCGTTATAAAAGCCCTTGATGGGGGTGCGGCCCACGATAAAATCGTGGTTGGCACGGTCGGTGGTGGCACGCAGGCCGGTGTATGCCTTGATAACGGCGGGCAAATTTATCTCGGGTACCAGGCGGCGGGCGCCTTCCTTTACCTGCTCCATGCCGGGAATGGTGGTGGAGGTGTCCTCACGGTCGGCACGGGGATTCAGGCTGGGACCAAGCAGCAGGTTGCCATCCACGGTGGGGGTAACGATGATGCCCTTGCTCATTTCCGAGGGAATGCGGAACACAACATGGCATACGGTCATCCCTTCGCTTTTATCCAGCAGCATATATTCGCCCGAGCGGGGCACGATGTGGAAACTTTCCTGGTGGGCTTCGATAATCTCGTCACCAACAGCAGCTTCCATGCCCATTTCGTAAACCTTGTCGGAGTAAATACCGGCGGCGTTTACCACGGCGCGGGCCTGCAGGTGATGTTCCCCGGCGTGCACCACATAGGTCAAATCTTCCTGACGTTCGATAGAGGTAACAGGGGAAGAAAGGAACAGCTCGGCGCCGTTGTGGATGGCATTTTCCATAGCAGCCTGGGTCAGTTCATAGGGGCAGACAACCCCGCTTTCCGAGCTGAGCAAAGCACCCTTCAGGTTGGGGCCAAGGGAGGGTTCCAAGCCACCCAGTTCCCAGGAATCCAGAAGCTGCAGGCTTTTCACTCCGTTTTCTTTGCCCTGCTTCAGCAGCTTTTTCAGTATTTCTTTTTCTTCCATGTTGTGGGCCACCACCATGGAGCCGATCATTTCAAAGGGGACATCCAGGTCAGACGTTACCTTGCGCATCATCTGGCAGCCTTCCACATTGAATCTGGCCTTCTGGGTGCCGGGCTCGGGGTCAAAGCCGCCGTGTACGATGCCGCTGTTGGCTCCGCTGGCGCCCATGCCCACATCGGCCTTGGCTTCCAGTACACAAACCGACAGTTTGAATTTTGTCAGTTCGCGGGCAATGAACGCGCCGATGACGCCGCCGCCCACTACTACTACATCATAAGTTCCGGTTATCATGCAAATTACCTCCAAATAGGGTTTGATCGCTGAGGTTTCGTTTTACTGATACACTGTATCATTTATTCACGCACCGGCAAAACGCCGGCGTCTGCCATAGAGTAAAAGTCATCGCCTTTGGATACGATGATGTGGTCGGCCAGGGTGATGCCGATGCCCCGCAGGGCAAGGTAGAGGTGTTTGGTCAATTGGATATCCTGGCTGGAAGGAAGGGCAAAGCCATTGGGATGGTTGTGGGCCAGCACAACTGCTGTGGCGCCGGTGCGCATGGCTTCCTCCGCCACCTGGCGGGGAATGACCGGAACCTGCTCCAGGCTTCCTTCCGAAAGCATGCGGCAGGCCATCAGCCGCCCGGTATTATCCAGGCAAAGCAGATAGGTGCGTTCCACACGGCAGCCCACATAGCGGTCCACCAAAAACCTGCCAAGCTTCAGGCTGCTGTCAAGGATGCAGCCCCGCTCGGTCTGGTCGCACAGGTAGACCCGCAAAATCTGCGGCGTCATTTTGAGCAGCGCGGCGGCGGTGGGGCCCATCCCCTTTACCTTCAGCAGTTCCTCGTAGGGGGCATCCAGCACACCCGAAAAGCTGCCAAAGGTGTTGATAAGCCGGTGGGCCAGCTCGTTAGTATCCCGCCGGGGAACGGCATGAAAAAGCAGGAGCTCCAGCACTTCGTGTTTTTCAAAGTGGTCAAGCCCTTTTTCCAGCATGCGTTTGCGCAGCCTATCACGATGTCCTTTGTGCAGTTCTTCCATGCCAAAAATACCGCATAGTAATTAACCTATAATTCTTATAAATTATACACCAAAACAAAGTTTTTGCATAGTGTTTCGGGCTGCTGCAAAGGGCCGAAAGATGTGTTATAATAGAAAAAAATCGCCCCTTGATTTTCTATTGCAAACTTGCATAACATTTGCTTCAAAGGAGTATTCCATGAAGTCATTTCACATCACGGCCAACGATGCCGGCCAGCGGGTGGACAAGTTCCTTACCAAGGCGGCGCCCGCCCTTCCCCAGCCTTTGCTTTACAAGGCAATTCGAAAAAAAGACATCAAGCTGAACCGCAAGCGGTGCGAGATCTCCACCCGCCTTTGTGAAGGCGACCTGCTGGAAGTGTATCTGCCCGATGACGTTTTTGCGCTGCCCAGCGCCGACCGGCTTTCCTTCAAGCAGGCCAGCGCCCAACTGGATATTATTTACGAGGATGAAAACATTCTGCTGGTGAACAAGCCCCAGGGCCTTATCGTCCACGAGGATGACAAGGAAGTGGTGGATACCCTCATCAACCGGGTACTGCACTGCCTTTATGACCGGGGGGAATATGACCCCGAGGCCGAAAACAGCTTTGTGCCCGCCCTGTGCAACCGCATTGACCGCAACACCGCCGGGCTGGTGCTTGCCGCCAAAAACGCCCCCACCCTGCGCATCCTCAACCAGAAGATAAAGGACCGGGAAATCACCAAGCTTTACCGCTGTTTGGTATTCGGCACCCCCGAACCCGCCCACGCGGTCAAAAAGGCCTTCCTGCTCAAAGACAGCGACAAAAACCAGGTTCGGCTTTATGACCACCCCATTGAAGGGGGCCGCACCTGCATCACCGAATACACCCTGCTGGAAAAGCGGGGGCCCATCTCGCTGCTGGAGGTAAACCTGCACACCGGGCGCACCCACCAGATACGCGCCCACATGGCGTGGCTGGGCCACCCCCTGGTTGGCGACACCAAATACGGCACCATCAAACAAAACCAGGGCTTTGGTTTCCGCTGGCAGGCCTTGTGCGCCTACAAAATGACCTTCAGCTTTTCCACCGATGCCGGGCATCTGGAATACCTGAAGGGAAAAAGCTTTGAGGTATCCTCCCTTCCCTTTTAACCAAACAAAAACACCCTATCTTTTTGGGCCAAATGCCGCAAGACAGGGTGCTTTTTGTTTTAAAAACCAAACAGGGTCATCTGGCTGGTGGCGGGCATATCGCCCAGGGCGCCAACAGCGCGGAGCATATCCACAATGGACTGCCCCACCCCCGAACGGGTGACGATCTCGTCGGCCGAGGTGTAGGGGCCGCCCTCCTGGGTGGCTTTATACAAAGCCTTGGCGGCGGTGTCGCCCAAACCCTTCAGGGCATTAAAGGGCAGGCGGATCTTCCCATCCTCCACCAGATACTGGGTGGCGTGGGATTTATAGATATCCACCGGCAAAAACTCGATGCCGCGGCCCAGGCACTCGCCGATGATCTGCAGGTTCATAAGCTGGGCATCTTCCTTGGCGGTGCGGTCCATCCCCTTGGCCTGAAGGGCCTTGATTTTCTGCCGAACAGCCGAAAGACCCGAAACAGCGCTTTCGGCGTCAAAGTCTTCGCCGCGCACGGTCAGGAAGACACAGTAGAATTCCTTGGGGCGGTAAAGCTTGTACCAGCCAAGACGAACAGCGGCCATAACATAGGCGGCGGCATGGGCCTTGGGGAACATGTACTTGATCTTC